>DATNRC010000085.1:0-9663 GCA_036703705.1 Candidatus Obscuribacterales bacterium | reverse complement strand
TTGAGTGGGGCTTGGTCAATCAAGTTGTTCCTGCTTCTCTTCTCGACTCCGCCGTGGAGGAGCTGGCCGAGAAATTGTACAAGAAGCTGCCCGAATGCACGCGCTATACGAAGCAGCAGCTCAACTTCTGGCGTGACTTTTCCTGGTCGATGACCATCGGTCATGCCCGCGACTGGCTGGCATTGCATGCCGGCGCCCATGAGACGGCGGAGGGACTGAAGTCTTTCCGGCGCAAGCAAGAAATCAATTATGCAGCTATACGTTGCAAGGCTGCCGGCCCTGCTCCAGCCGTCTCACCCACGGCAGACGTCATGGCTTGCACCGCATGCGGTGAGCAGATGCCGAGCACATTCAGCTTCTGCGGCGCCTGCGGTCAGAAGTTCGGTGCCTGAGTACAAAGTCACAAGAGGAGATAGACATGATGACCTTGACTTATCAAAATGTCCTGACGAGCGTGGAGGGTGAAATCGGTATCGTCACTCTCAATCGGCCGAAGGTGCTCAATGCCCTCAACCACGAGCTCATGGGCGAATTGGTAAAGGCGCTCGAAGACTTCGACCGCGATGAGAAGATTCGCGTCATCATTCTTACCGGAAGCGAAAAGGCCTTTGCGGCAGGAGCAGACATCAAAGAAATGTCTGACGAGACAACGATTTCGATCATGAACAAAGATCAATTCGCCACCTGGGATCGCATGCGCCTGATCAAGAAACCAATCATTGCTGCCGTGAGCGGATACGCGCTGGGCGGCGGCTGCGAATTGGTCATGACTTGCGACCTGATCGTCGCCTCGGAGACGGCGCAATTCGGCCAGCCGGAAATCAATATTGGCGTCATCCCGGGCGCCGGCGGCACGCAGCGATTGACACGAGTGGTGGGCAAGCACAAGGCGATGGAAATGATCCTCACCGGCAGGCCAATCACGGCTCAGGAAGCCTATGCCTTCGGTCTGGTGAACAAAGTGGCCCCCGTCGAGCTTTATCTCGACGAAGCAAAAGCGCTGGCCCGCGAAATCGCCAAGAAATCGCCTGTTGCTGTTCGCCTGGCCAAAGAAGCTGTCCTCAAGTCGTTCGACGGACCCCTTGAAGAAGGCCTGCAATTCGAGCGCAAGAACTTCTACATGCTTTTCTCCTCCGAAGACCAGAAGGAAGGCATGCGTGCATTTCTTGAGAAACGGCAGGCTACATTCACCGGCCGTTGAGGCGCCCTCTTCCATTACTTTTCGGTGTCACCATGGGTGGTTACAAATCAGGCAAAGAGCAAGAGTTCACAACAGCGAGGGTGAAAAACAGAAATGGCTGAAGAGACGATCCTTTTGATTGAGAAGAAAAACGGTGTCGGCATTGTCACGCTCAACCGCCCGGACAAGCTCAATTCATTCAACGACGAGCTTACTTTCCGGCTTCAAGACGCTCTGAAAGAGCTGGAAAAAGACAATGAGGTCAAGGCAATCGTCATCACCGGCGCCGGACGAGGCTTCTGCGCCGGGCAAGATCTGCAAAGCCGCAGCATTAGCCACGAAGAAGGGCAGCGCCCGTCGCTCGGGGATTCGATAAGGCGCCGCTACAATCCGCTCATAAGCAAAATCAGGCGCATGGAAAAGCCGGTTATCGCCGCCGTCAACGGCGTCGCCGCTGGTGCGGGAGCGAGTCTCGCCTTTGCCTGCGATTACCGCATCGTCGCCGACAATGCAAGCTTCATACAGTCGTTCACCAAAGTCGGCCTGGTGCCGGACTCAGGCTCCACTTTCCTTTTGCCCCGACTGATCGGTTTGACAAAAGCGTTCGAGCTTATGCTGTCGGCTGACAAATTGGAAGCGAAGGAAGCACTTGATATGGGTTTGGTGAACAAAATGGTGGCAGCGGATGCGGTGCTGAAAGAAGCAACCGAGCTGGCTGAAAAACTGGCCAGGGGCCCGACAAAAGCGTTTGCTCTCACCAAGCGCGCCGTCAACAGGGCCGTTTTTGCCGATCTGGAAGAGCTGCTCGAATACGAAGCATCGCTCCAAGAGATTGCCGGGCGTTCAGACGACTTTCAGGAAGGCGTCAAAGCTTTCGTCGAGAAACGGCAACCGGCATACACGGGCAAGTAGCCTTCGTCATTTTGCGCCGCCGGAAACGCCGGAGGAATGTGCTGTGTCCTTCGTCATTTTGCGCTCAAAGCGAGCCTGGCAAAAGCCGTGCCTGATTATCGCTTGCGCTTTTCGTCCGCTTTTGCCTTTTGCTCTTTAGTCATCTCGTCCGCCTCCCTTTTAAGAAGCGATGCCGGCGTGACTTCTTTCAGGCGCTTGATCGACCATTCATCAACCGCCATGTACCACGGCTTATCACTGGCTTTGACCACCGTTGTGCCTTTGTCCTTCAATCTGGAAAACGCATAAGTCAATGCGCGTCCTTCCTTCAAGGACGATTGTACTGTCAAAATCGAAGCCGCCTCACCGTCCATCTTTGTGCCCAGGGCAGAATTGACGGACAAATTTGCGAGGGCGTCAATCAGCTCGTCGGCAACCGAATCATGCAGCGTTGTGGTTTTTTCTTGATGGACAAGCGCCCATTTCTTCTCAGCTTTGCTTTTCTTGAGCTGAAAGCTGCCCATGTCCACGGCGACCAGGTCATTGGCATTCAAGCGCAGAACATGGCGGTCTATCCAATCGTCAGCTTTAGTCGTGACAAGATACTCGGGAATCTCAATCGTATAAATCTCGTTGTTTTCCGGAGTTCTGGCATAGACGGCGCGAAAGCCTGAAGAAGAGCCGAGATAAAGCGTCGTCACCTTATTTTGCCCGTCGTACAAATTAATGGCTTTGGTGAAATTCTCGGCCGTCACCTTGAACCGTTCCAGAGCTTCTTTCGTGGCTGTAACGGGAAGACCCTTTTTCGTCTCTTTGAGGCTGTCCAAAAGCTGGGTGACAGTGCTTTGAGCGGCTGGAAAACCGTAGCATTCCGGCAACACCCATCCGCCCTTTTCTTTCGCCAGCACAAGCTTGGTAGTGCCTCCATTTTGCCGCTCCTCAAAAACAACCTTTTCGATTTTGCCGAAGTCGCACGACATAAGCGGGCTTGTCGCTTCAGCCGGCAGGTAGCTGGATGAGCGCAAGAGGAGCAAGGTGCCAAAGGCAATCTGCAGCACAAGAAGAACGCCGAGCGTGATAATGATGCGGCCCGGTGACGGAGCAAGAATGCCTGCCGCGCTCATGCCTTTACCTCCTCGATCGCTCTTTGCTCTTCGCCAGTGGCGCGTTTGGAAGTCGACAGAAGCAAGCGATCGAAATCTTTCTCCTTCCTGCGGCGATAATGCAAGCGCGCTAACCAGACAGCGAAAAGTCCGACAACAGCCAAGCCGTAGTTCAAGTACTCGAAGAATACTTGAAAAGCGTGGCTCATCGGCCTGAGGGTGCGCGTGAAGTGCGTCCGGCCTCGAATGGCCAGAAGGTCCCGATCTTCAAGCGACCAGTCGGCCGTGTTTTCAATCAGTTGAATGGGATTCAGATATTGCGAGCCAATGCTCTCACTGGCCAGAAAGAGCATTCTGTCGGAAAGAAATGAGTTGGAAGCAAAGACAATAATGCGCGCTGATGAAGGCGATTTGGCGATGAAGTTGGCAATCGCCTGCTCGCTTTTTGCCGCCGGCTGCTCCTTTTCCTTGCTGTTGCTTTCTCGTGAAGCTGGCCCGCCCGCCTTTTTCTCGCTCCCTGAAGAAGCGTCCTTTCCGTCTCCCTCAAGCAAAGGCAATTTCTTGCCCTCGAAAAATGACTGGAAAGAGCCCTCGACGGCGACTGCCAGGAGCTTCTTGCCCTTGTCTTTGCCCTCCTCAAATCCAAGCGGCTCTTTCTCACTGTAATGCGGCTCGACGTCGCGCTCATCGGACGTCCAGGCATCCGGCGAGCTGAGAAGAATTTCGAACACTTGCCGCCCCTGGTTCTTCTTTCTGTCTACAACAATGGGTGAAGGCCAGTTGAGTATCACTTGATTGATACCAGCCATAATGCGGCTGCCCGAGTCGCGCACATCAACAAAGTATGGATATGGCACAAGCTGCGTCTCCTCGAGCATGAAGCCGGCGACCATACGGCGCGTCGGGATGGGCAGGGGGAAATTCTGCTTATCGAGAACCATCGTCTTCTGGATGTCGATGCCGTAATTGCGGAGCCAGCTTTCAAGCCCGGACGTCACAGTCCTCAAGCTCATCGTTCTTTCGACATCGACGGTAAACGGCGATGTGCAAAGAATAATCGTGCCTCCTTTCATCAAAAACTGATCGGCGGCAAAGAGCTGTTTCTCGGTCAGGCTCTCCGGCGCTATAAGAAGAAGGATGTCGATATTCGGCGGCACGTGCCCTTTCTCGAGAGTAACGTCCTGCAGGGCATAGGCGTCAGACAGGCGCTCGCGCAGCATGTTCACGCCCTGGCCGCCTCTTGCAAACTGAGGCGGAGACGGCGGCGCCATGATGCCGATCGTCTTGAGGAAGCCCTTCGAGAAACGCTTCAAACCTGCCTGAATGCTGCGCTCAAGCGCCCCTCTGTTTACCTCTTCAGGCAAGGGAATCTGCACCAGCTGCTCGCCGCTTTTAAGTGTCATGTAAAACCAGAAAGTTCCGGGATCGAACAAGCCGAGCACCATGGGCTTGAAACCGTAATCGGCCTCTATCTTTTTAGCCAGCTGCCCGCCTTGCGCATCCGGGTCGCACCATTGCACAGACAACTTGCCGGCAGACTGCTTCTTGAGATTATCGAGAGTCTCCAGAAGCAGTTTCTTCAACCTGCGCAGCGGCTCAGGCAGGCGCTCATCGGCTGAGACATAAGCAGTGAATGTGAGAGGATGCTCGATGCCGAGAAAGAGATTGCCCGAGCCCTGATAACTCAAGAGCACTTTCTTGATTGTGCTTGTTATGTCATATTCAGGGTTCCTCAGATCGACATCGATATCTCTTTCGCCGTGAACCTTGACCTCAATCAAGTCCTTCCAGCTCAGTTTCTGGTATTGATCTGCGTATTTGACCAGGACGTCGAAATAAGAGTTTGTGAGCGCAGCCTGATATTTGTTTGCCGTTTGGAAGACGACAGGCTTAATGCCGTATCTTTCCACGGCTTCTTTCTCCAGCTCCGGTTTCTCAATCGGGTCGACGAACTCCACTCTCACTTTGCCATTACCGGCAATGGCATATTCTTTCAACAGATCGCGCAAGCGCGGCACAAGCGGCTGCAGCAAGGGATGAGTCCTTTTGCTGAAGTAGCCGCGTATCAAGAGAGGCTCGCGCAATGCGGCAAGGTATTTGCGGGTGGCAGGCGATATGCTGTAGATTTGACCGGCTGTGAGGTCCAGTCGCGCCCAGTCCAATTGCTGCATCCAGTAATTGCCGGCGATGAGGTTGGCCGCTGAGAGCGCGGTGACGGCAATCCATTGCTTGTGGCGCCGTTTAACGGCATTGCCGGCCCAGCGCAATTTCTCCAGCCCGAGCACGTTCAGGCTCAGGAAGACGCCGGTTATGCTCAGGTAGTAATAGACATCCCTGAAGTCGATGATACCGCGCGTGATGGATTGAAAGCGCGACGATGAGCCAAGCAGCTTCAAGAGCTCGCCGACGTTGCCGGAAAAGAGGCTGGTGAGCCCGTCCGAGCCGACGAGGAAGAACAGGCCGCAAACAAGCACCGACACCAATAAGCTGACAATCTGATTGTCAGTGCGGGCGCTCAACGTAAGCCCAATCGCAGTGTAAGCGGCGGCAAGAAAGAGAGCCGCAGCATAACCCCCGGCGACAGGCCCCCAATCAAGGGGCCCGGCAAGAAGCGCTACCGTCATCGGTATCGGCAGTGTGAGCACAAGAGCAATGGCCACCACTGCCATGCAGGCGGCGAATTTTCCCAGAACAAGCTCGAGATTGCTCGGCGGGGCCGTTAGCAAGAGCTCGAGCGTTCCCGATCGCCGCTCTTCGCTCCACATGCGCATCGTCAAAGCGGGGACCATAAAAACCATAATGAGCGGCATCCACTCGAACATCGGCCGCACATCGGCTATGTTGCGAGCAAAGAATGTCTCGGCCCAGAAAAAAATGAAAAGCAAGACGGAAAGAAAAGCAGCAAAGAAAATGAAGGCTGTAAGCGACGAGAAGAAAGAGTAAAGCTCCTTTGCAGCAATACGTTTGATGTTATTCATTGGCAGCTCCGCCCTCTCCAACACTCGATCCGACTTTTTGGGCAATGCCCTGCGGGACCATCAAGTCCTCCTGTCCGGCTGCCGCCCTGTCACTTTTAACTGACACATCCTGCGCGCGCGCTCCGGCCGTGATCTCACCGAATATGGTTTCAAGATCGCGCACCACGGGATGAATGGCGTATACCCGCCAGCCGTTTTCGACGAGCAGGCGATTTACCGATGGCGCACTTTCGTCGGCTGGAGCTTCAACTATGTACTCATAAAGTTTGTCCCTGTGCCGGCATTCGTCTACAGACAAATCGCCGAGCGCCGCCAGCAATTCATTCACGCTTGCCGGTTGCGCGTCCGTAACAATGCGCACTCGCCTCATTGATTGCAGATCGCTCAGCGCCTGGTCGAGAGCCACTTTGCCGTTGTTGATTATGATCACGCGCGAGCAGACAGCCTGCACTTCCTGCAAGATATGCGTGGAGAGCACTATCGTTGCCGTCCGGGCAAGCTCCCTGATCAACTCCCGCATCTCGAGAATCTGCGAAGGATCGAGGCCGTTGGTCGGCTCGTCGAGAATGACTATTCTTGGAGAATTGAGAAGCGCCTGCGCGACACCCAAACGCTGCCTGTAGCCTCGCGAAAGCGTGCCGATCTCACTTTTTGCTACGCTTGTAAGAGCAGCCTTCTCAATTACATACAAAAGGCGCTCAGCTCTTTGGCTCTCCGGCACCCCGCGCAGAACAGCCAGGTAATCGAGATAATCAAGAACGGCCATATCCGGATAAAGCGGACAGTTTTCAGGCAAATAACCGACCCGGCGCTGGGTGAATGAGCGATTGGACCAGACATCAACACCTTCTATGGTAACGGCGCCTGCCGATGGCTCGAGGTAGCCGGTCAGCATTTTCATGATCGTTGTCTTGCCTGCGCCATTATGACCAAGCAGGCCGACAATTTCACCGGCGCCAATCTCGAAAGAGACGTCGCTTACGGCAACGACGTCGCCATACTTCCTCGAGAGCGCCTCAGCTTTTATCATCTGACTCCCTCATCGGCACTTGCCTGCAGCGCTAGTGTTGACTGGGAACGTCACGCGGCATGGTTTAAGCTTTACGGCTCGCGTCCATCTCCATTCTCGCTCGTGGCTCGCGTTTGGGCCGCTTCGTCCACCGGAAAACAATAGCTGTCCGCAATAAAGAGTTTATTGAAGCGGGCATTTCCGGCAAAAAATTTTCGCCGTTTTTTAAACTTTCACTTCTCAGCAACCGGCTCTTGCCGGAGCGCGCTCAATAAAAGAAGAACGCGCCAATGACAGAACGATCAAAAACCGGCGTCGTGCGGCTCCAATTTGCCGCGCTCGGCTTCTTCCTGCTGGGCCCTGCGCATGCGTTCGGCCTCCTCCAGTTTTTGCCGCATATAAGGCGACGGGGCAATTTGTTGCGGCTCCGCTTCTTTAGGCTTGATCATAAGCTCGAGGGCGTGGATTCTCTCTTTCACCGGTCCCGTCCTTTTCGGATCGTCGGAAAGGCGCACAAACTCCTTGTACTCTTTGATGGCGGAGGAGATGTGCTTTTCCATGTCAAACATCATGGCCAGCTGCAAATGCGCCTCCAGATGCTCGGGATTGAGAGCAAGCACTCTGTGCCAATCCTCGAGGGCCGCCTGGTGGTTGCCGACCGCCAGAAGGCAAAGTCCCCTGTTGAGATAAACCTTCTCGTAATCAAGATTTTTCAAGGTCTTCTCATTATCGAGAATGTGCGTCAATTGATAAATGGCGCTGCTCCAGTTTTTCTTCTTGATCAAAAGGTCAATGTAATTCATCCATGCTTCGGTGAAAGTCCAGGGGGCCGGTCCGAGCGCATCGAGAAAGTGCATGCTGGCCGCTTCCAGATCGCCTTTGGCCACATCCACCAGACCGTAGAGGTTGAAACCTTTGGCGCGGTCGCCGGAAAGTGCTTCTTTGGCTGCTTCTTCAGCTTCGTCAAGGCGGTTGTTGCGCAGAAAAATCTCACCCAGATGCACGCAGGCATCAGGGCTTCTTTCAATGAATTGCTCGCGGTGCTTGTTGAACGCCTCGATTGCTTTTGCGTCTTCGTGCTTCAATTTGTAGCAAACGCCCAGCCAGTAATAGGCTTGCGGATGATATTCATTTCTTGAATAGTAAATCGCTTGCTTGAATTCATCGATCGCAGCATCGTAATCCTTGGCTCGATATTTGGCGATGCCGGTGTCGTAATGCTGATTGGACGGGAGCACATGCCCTTTCCCGTGCTCCTGCTTGCGAGCCGCAACAGGCTGCTCGGAAAGCGAAAACGCGGCCCCGAGCAGCACCGACATTGCAAAAGCAATGCGGAGCACAGATGCCGCCCTCAGGCTAGCCTGCCGGATCGTATACGGCTTTGCCGCCGCACGCCCAATTCGAGCCCAATCCGTTATTGCCCCTGCGACATGGCCTCTATTTCTGCCTGGGCACATCATGCACCCCTGATCAATCAACAGTGTCAATCAATAGTGTCTGCTTTGAATTCTATATGAAGAACGCCGGAAATATTAAGGATTAACGCCATTGCCAGGTAGAGCAGAGCGGCCTGCCAGGCATTGATGGGCGGCAGCATGGTGAGGATTGACGCCGCGAAATTCCAGGTCCACTCAATGCATGCAATCGGCATGAGCACAAACACTGCCAGCGCGCCCATAACAACCATGGCCAGTATCACCGACGCGCCAAAGGAATTCATAGAAAAGCTCTTCATTTCTTACTGCTTACCTTCGAGAAGTTGTTTAAATCTCTCCTCGTCAATTACTGTTATACCAAGTTCTTGCGCCTTCGCCAGTTTTGAGCCCGGGCTCAGTCCAGCAACGACGAAATCAGTCTTCTTGGAGACCGATGATGAGACTTTGCCGCCCCTGAGCTTAATGCTTTTTTCGGCTTCGCTCCTCTCCATGGAAAGTGTTCCTGTAAGCACGAAAGTCTTGCCGGCAAGCGTCTTGGCGACGGATTGCTTGGCCTGCCTTTCGCTCTCGCTTATTTCCGTTCGCACGCCCAGGTCCTTGAGCTCCTTTATCAAGCTTTGATTCTCTTCCTGAGCGAAGAACTCGGCAATCGCCTGCGAGATGGTAGGTCCTATGCCTTCTATCTCAGAAATCTCATTTACTGAGGCGCCGGCGAGCTCATCGATGGATGAGAATCGATCGGCAAGAAGCTCGGCGCCCGCGGAGCCGACATGGCGTATGCCCAGCGCGTAGATCAAATTTGCCAGCGGCCTTTCCCGCGACTCCTCGATCGCTGCGAGGATATTGTCGATCCACTTGCTGCCTTGCTTTTCCCGCCCCTCGGCGGCGTTTCTGTCGCGCCATTTCAAAGAGCGCAGCTTTTCCTTGTCGAGCTTGTAGAGATCGGCAACGCTCTTTATCAGTCCCTGCTCCACAAGATTATCGATCAGCACTTCACCAAGTCCTTCAATGTCCATGGCATCGCGACTCACCCAATGCTCGATTCTTCTTTTCGTCTGCGGCGGGC
>DATNRC010000084.1:0-2803 GCA_036703705.1 Candidatus Obscuribacterales bacterium | reverse complement strand
GTGACGTTTCTCAGTTTGTTCCCCCAGCAGTGAACGAGTACCTGAAGAGACATTTCAGCAGAGGCCCCCGATAAGATGACGACGACGCTATCCGCACAACCACAACAACAAACCGCTGCTACATATAAACAGACCTCGATTTATAAACATCTGGATCTGCTCGAGCATCTTATTGATGACGCAGTAGGTGTCTACAAATTCAAATTTATCAACGCTGATGAATTCCTCGACGTCTTAGACAAAGCGCGCGCGCGCCTGCCGGAAGAGCTGCGCGAAGCGGCAGATGTCCTTCAGCGCCGCGACGAGATACTCGGTGAAGCTCAGCGTCGCTCGGAGCAGATCATCGCCACGGCACGCCGCCAGGCTGAAAGCATGCTGCACGAGTCCGAACTTTTGAAAGCTGTGCAGGCGGAAGTGGAACGAATTCGCAAACAAGTCGTAGCCGAAGTCGAGCAAATGCGCCGCGAAGCTCTCGCCGAAGTCGAGCGCATGAAGCTCGAGGCTGAAGAGGAAGCAGCACGCACTCGCGAAGGCGCAGATCATTATGCTGATTCCGTGTTGACAAGAATCGACAGCGATCTGCAAAACCTCGGCCAGCGCCTCATGGAATCGCAAACCATCGTGCGCAACGGGCAAAGGCTGCTTGGACAAGTGAAACGCCATGGTGGAAGCTCGAGCGCCGCTCTTTCCAACCAGCTTTCCGGCATGTCAGGCGGGCAAACGCTCTCCAGTCCACTTCTTTCGCCCCGCGCTGAATAATTCGCACCAATAGCCTGAAATTCGCGACTTGCCTGGCGCGGGTTGTTGAGCATTTACGCATCATCATGATGACAGCCGGCGCATCGCTATCCGGCGTCAACTCAAGAGCCGAAAATGTAGAGCGCATCGCACAGTCTCTGGCAGATGATCGGCGCCGAAAGCCCCAAGACAATGCAGATAAACCCGGATGCCAGCCTGATGCATTCCTCCTTTTTGCTCACTTCTTCGATCACGCCGCAGACGACGGTGGCGACGCCCCATGCCAGCGCCACAACTTCAACCATCGTGCTGACGAAGGAAAGGAGCGAGCGCATATTCATCTGGTTGTTCAAGCTGGCGGTCGAAGAGAAGGAGTTCTCTCCTGCACTGGCTGAGGGCGCGATCTCCCAGGCGTCCTCTTTTCCGACGGCGCTATGGCGAGGCCGGCGCGACCTCGAACGGGCTTTTGATGATTGCTTGCCCACCGCTTCTCTAGTTTTGTCCAATGTCTCAGATGTGTAGCTTGCGGCCAGATCCTCGGCAACGATGCGGCGACCAATTTTCTTCTCACATGCTCTTATTTGTCTCTCCTCGACGACCAGGACTACCCTGGCTGACACGCGAATTGGACAATCTCCCACGCGCGCGGTGCGCTCGGGAAGATCGACGGAGAGTTTTCTCAGTCCAGTCGTGCTCAGAGCATGGGCCGGCTGCTGGATCATAATTCCGGCGGCGAGAGCAAGAAGGCATATAATACCGAATACGGTGCGCACCTGAACGGACCTGTAGTGGAATTCCAACTTCATAGAAGGCGACCACATGTAAATCGGCAAGGGCGAGCAAATGCTGCGTTCGGCCGCCATCGCCGTGACTGATGCGCGACAAACAACAGATGTCTGTCAATGCTGCGGCAGGCGAAGGAGTGCCGACTTCTCGACGATTTGACTTCTTTTGTTAGTAAGTGTTTCCCAAAAACCCGATAAAAGCTCGGGCAAGACAAATCTATATCAACGACGCCGCGATGTCAAGACAATAAAGCGGCAAGAAATCGTCTAGCGCGCCGGCGAATGAGTGGCGCTCTCAATCATTGAGCCATCCGTCGCGCTGTCCTGGCAAAAAGACTTGTAGATCAGCTTCGAGAGCGAGCGGATCATTTCGTTGGCTCGCCTGTCATTGTGCGGACGCTCCACCTGTACGGCGACAATGAAACGATGACCGTTCGGCGCCTCAACGATTCCTGCGTCACCTACCATGCGACCGATGTCGCCCGTTTTGTGGAAGATCTTGGCTCCCGGACCAATTCCCTGCGGCAACAACGTTCTTGTGCGAGTGCGCTTCATGACGTTGTACATCCACTCTCTTGATTGATCAGATATCAATTCACCATTGTCTATGCGCCCCATCAGATATGCCAGTTCAAACGGGGACGTAGTATTGGTGCCCTCGAGGTCTGCCAGCATGTTATTGAGCCGCGTGTGCTTCAATCCCCAGCTCTTAAACTGATTGTTCAGCTTTTCCCGCCCGCCCAGGGCATCAATAAGCATATTAGTGGCGGTGTTGTCGGAGATGACAATCATCAACTCCGCAGTGTCTTTGACACTCAATTTAGAATCGACGGGGCGCCATTGCAGATAACCCGAGCCGCCCGTTATCAGATCTTGACGGATTGTCAGCAAATCTGTGGGTTTCAGCTCGCCTCTGTCTAAAGCGACAAGCAAACTCACGAATACAGGCACCTTGATGATGCTGGCAGCGGAGTAGGGCGCCCGCGCGTCCAGCTCCACATATCTGCCGCTTTTCGGCTCAACGGCAAAAACTCCGGCGCGCAATCTCTTTTTGTCGCTGGCTTTGCGCAATTCATCCTCAAGCACATCCATTCGATATGCAAGAGAAAACGGCTCAACATTGGAAACCCTGATTACCCCCGTTGCATCGCTCTTTCCAGCAGGAACCGAGCTGGAGGTGACGACACCGGACAAAGCGGGCAGCACCATATATAGCAGCAAGCGCTGACCTGGTGGCAGATGCTTGAAAAAACGGAAGCGCCGGCGTTTTCCTTTTGGCA
>DATNRC010000083.1:0-11101 GCA_036703705.1 Candidatus Obscuribacterales bacterium | reverse complement strand
CACGTTTTGGGGCGGTCCCGCCGGCGGCGGAAATCCTCGGCCGCCCGAGCTGTGGGGGACGGGACTGGGTATGGAGCCCATATTAGGACTGGGTATGGGTGATGAGCCGCTGGCCCCTTGAGGTCTCACATTATGTCCGAGTGACGGCGGCGGTGCTTGCTGCTGCCGACCGGGATTGGGAGCGTGCTCAATCGGTCCGGAAGTGTACATTATCGGACCCTGCGGTGGCGTATGGTCTGCCGGCTGGGAAGAGCGAGGCGCCGAGCTTGTCGGCTGGCTGTAAACGATGGGAGCCGCCGGCCCTCCCATGCCTCCCATGGGATCGATCGTGCTCAACTGCTGGCGCTTTCGCCACTCCAATTGCGCTCTTTCCGCTTCTTGAGCCATAGCTTCTGCTTCAGGCTCTTGCTGCGCAGTTCTGTACAACTCGGACAGTTGCTTCATGACGGCAATAGCCTGGGGGTTGTTTTCTCCGGCAATCTGATTCAAAACACTAATCAGCTGAAGTTTCAGGCTTATGGCGTCTGAGAATCTTCCCCATGAAGAGTAAATTTCGCTGAGGTGAAGATAACAGGTAGCAGCTTCTTTCGAGGGGCGGCCCTGGAACACTTTAAGAGCTTCGATAAGCAATGGCTCCGCTTCAGAGTAGTTTTCGTATTTGCATTCGAAAACTGCCTTCTCTAGAGCTAGGAGCGCCTTTTGGAGCTCCTGATCTTGTTGTTCTGTCACGCTCGTGCTCCGGATGACGTCGGGTTATCAGACTCAGAACATCCGACTGGCAGATTAGACCCCATGAACAAGCTTACCATTTAGGCAAATAAACCATTGAATCTATTCTCGCAGCCAACCTTAGCCTTCAGAACCAATCGCGATGCTGAATTCGTCAGTACATCGACTATCTGCCCTCTCATTTTGCCCTGCTCATACGGAAATTGAACGTGGTATCCAAAAGGTGCGCGCGGCACAAGCTCATTGCTGGAGCCTTTCGGCAGTCAATATTTGTCGCGGAGTGGTGGCAGTGCGATTTGCCGCCGGCTCGCCGGACACATGCGGCACGCAGGTTTTCGATAGCGCAGAACTTCATGAGGCGAGCAGCCGAGGTACGTCCTATTTTGTCTACTTTAAGTGACGGTCGTGCTACCATGTTTTCGAATCAAAAGCATCACCAGAAATGGTGATCTTGAGGGTGACTCTGAAAAACGCTCGAAAGTGTGATGACAACTGCTCCCACGACGAGTTCATTCTTATTGTGGAGGATCATACGCAACAAGAGGCTGACGCTTCTCATGCTCATTGAACTGGGGTTTGAGGCATACGTGGCAGCCGGTGAGGCAAGCGAAACCCTGGAGAAAGCGCCGTATTTGCTGGTCGCCATGAATATGAAGGGGTTCGAAGCCACCCATGCGGATTCGCAAGCGGGAGGTTTTACAGGGACAACACATTCTATTGGTGCGACAGGGATCGGGCCGCAAGCATCCTGTCAATTGGACGTTTTGTTTGCTTCTTTGCGAAATATTGGCTTGCGCGGCACAGCGGGGGGGTTAAGGGATGGAAGTCCCGATTAAAGTCATGCTAGTGGAAGATCAAGCGATAACGCGGCTTGGTCTGAAAGCCATACTCAAGAAATATCCCGCTTTTGAGGTGGTGGCGGAAGCAGGCGACGGAGTTAGCGCTGTCGCCACAGCACTGAAAGTCCAGCCTAATGTTGTGCTGCTGGATATCGGGCTGCCCGGCATGGATGGCATTGAGGTGGCGCATGAGTTGAAGCGCCGGGCATCGCATATTCGAGTCCTAATGCTTACGGCCCAAGACCAGGACGAGGCGGTGTTTGCGTCTCTTGCTGCGGGAGCTGACGGGTATTGCCTGAAGAGCACCGGCATGGACTCAATTGTTGATGCCATCCAAACAATTAACACAGGGGCGGCCTGGCTTGATCCGGGAATCGCTAAGCGAGTCCTGCGTAATTCCGCGCAGGCTCAAAAGCCTACGGATTCTGGAAGTCAACGCACCCGATTTTCGCTGAGCCCGCGAGAATATGAGGTGCTCGATCTTGTGGTGGCGGGCTGTGGAAACAGGGAGATAGCGGAAAGACTCGTCGTCTCGGAAGATACTGTAAAGACGCACATGCGCCACATCATGGAGAAATTGGCGGTATCAGATCGTACGCAAGCAGCGGTCAAGGCGCTCCGAGAAGGTCTGCTCTAGGCAAGCGTGACGGCTGTAATTCGAACTGCCTGAAGCAAAAGATCCATATATGGAAAAGCAGATACAAGAATGACGTCAACCCTTGATGCGAGCCTTTGGAAACGCGAGTACGATCTGGGAAGGAAACTCAAACTCCATTTGATGTGTAGGTTAGGCCATTTAAGAATGGTCGTGCTGCTTCGTGGTAACGGATGGGTGAAAAGGATGCGGATTAATTCGCATCGAAAGGCAATGGAGTCAATCCACTCCGGATAACTGCTTCTTATCCGTATGCCATGAGTGTTCGAAAAATCGTACTACCGGAATCAATATTGAGCGAGAAGGTGTTGTGATATGCACGATGTGAGACTACTGGATGCTGCTAACGAACTTGTTACCGATGCGCTTAAGGCGGGCAATGTGATTTTGCGCTTGCGCGACGAGTCTGGAGCGTTTGTCAAGGCCAAGCGAGCATACATGGATTTGTCCGATATGCGCAACACGTATTTGGAGGCGTTGAATTTTCTTCATAACGAGGGGAAAGTGCAACTCGTACTAACCAATGATGAGCTCGAGGTGTTTGAGATTACAGCCAAGGGACGGGCAGCGAAACATAGCGTTGAGCAGGCTAAGCAACTTCTTCTTCATGAAATGCGACAGACAGGACACGCTTTCAAAATTCACAGTTTGCAAGGTGAGTTTGTGCAGTGCGGGCAGTGGTCGCATAACACAACGGAGGAAGAGCGCATCCTGTATCTCTCGGCATTTTGTGAGCTTCTGTCGCACGGTGCAATTCAGGTTGTCTGGGAAAGCCGTGAAATTTCGCGCTACGAATTCGCGCCTGCTCCAGGCGTTACTAAAGATGACTGAACATTCGACAAGCAAGTCGTAATTTCCTTGTGCTCGCCAATGTCGGCAATTGGCTGGCTTTATGGGCTTTTACTTGTAGCAGCCTGCTCATTTCTTTGCTTTGGTGCCTGCTCATTTGCTGGCAAGAAATAGATCACATCAAAGGTGAGAAATCAGTGTTTGCCCTTCATGTGGAATTTGCTTGCCTATAAAGCAAAACTTTGATATATATCTATTTAGATAAAGGTCGAATTAGATTGTTATCTAAATAGTTTCGAAAAGCCAATCGCGAATACAACGCTTTGGAATAAACAAACGCTAAACAAACGCATTAGGATCATGCTTGTGGCAAGTACGCATCTTTCTGAAATACTAAACTTCTTCAAAGCGCTTTCTGACGAGAGCAGGTTAAAAATTGTCGGCGCGGTCGCATCCTGCGAGCGCAGCGTCGATGAATTGGCCGAACTGCTCGACTTGCGGGCGCCTACGGTTTCGCACCATCTGGGCAAACTGAAAGAAGTGGGATTGGTGAAGATGCGTCAGGAAGGCACGACTCACCTCTATCAGTTGAATTCCAATGGTTTGCGATCGCTCTGCAGGCAGGTGCTGGCGGTGGATACGATGGAGATGATTGGTGAGGAAGTAGCCTCCGATGCGTGGGAGCGAAGAGTGCTGACGAACTTCTTCGATGGCGATCGGCTGAAGGAGATACCGGCGAGTCGGAAAAAGAGAGAAGTAATCCTCAAGCGGCTTGCCGGTAAATTTCAAACCGATCGACGCTATTCAGAAAAGGAAGTAAACGCTATTCTTTCCCGTCACCATTGGGACACGGCGACTCTGCGCCGCGAGCTTGTCGGAGCTCGCCTGTTGCACAGACAGTCGGGCAACTACTGGCGCGAGCAAAACTAAGGGCGTAGTGATGAACGCAGGCGCTTACCTAAAGAACTAACTGCTGGCGAGCAAGAAGTAATAGAACACGGGAGCGGCCAAAATCAGGCTGTCCAATCTGTCGAGTACTCCGCCGGTGCCAGGAAGGATGGTGCCGAAATCTTTTACTTTGCAGTCGCGTTTAACAGCCGACAGCGACAGATCACCCAGTGGAGCGAAGAGCGCGATCAGCACACAAGCACCAATAAGGCAGGGAATGTTGAGCTGCGGTACTCCGAAGCTAAACAAAAGAGCCGCGATCACAGTACCAAGAGCACCACCGGCGGCGCCCTCCCAGGTCTTGTTTGGACTGACAAGCGGGGCCAATTGTGTTTTGCCGAATAGTTTGCCGACCGTGAATGCGCCAATATCATTGAATACGACGCTCATGATGAGGAAAACGACAAAGCCGAATCCTCCAGGCAAATTGCGCATGAGAATGAGATGGGAAAATAACCAGGCCACCAAGATTACACCAAATACGGTGACAGAGGCTCTGTGAAATGTGTGAGTAGCAGATTTCTGAAAGAGCGGCAAAACTAGAACGATCAAAACCGCCAGAAATGGAATCAGGTAAAAGCAGGGCAGTACGGATTGATGATTCTCAAGTCCCATCCGTATCCCGAGCGCAAGGGGCGGGTGACAGCATGCGGCCGTGACCACCGTCATTACAGATAAAGTTGCTCCGGTGACCAGCAAAGTTCTGCTTTGGCTCACACCTGTAACCTGGCACAGCTCGGACAAGCTTTGCAAAACCAGCAAGGCGACAAGACAGGAAAAGAGAATGCCGCCAAAATATGCTGGGATAAGTATCAAAGGCGCCAAAAGAGCGAAAGTCACATATCTGCTTGCTAAAGATGCGTTTGCAGGACCCAGTCCGAGGATTGGACGCCGAAAGATGAAGAGCCCGCTTATAAGAAAGAAGGCGCCGATGACTGCCGCCGTTTTAGCGCCATATCCTGCGAGGGCTAACCAATTTGCTGCAAATCCCATCTTAATTTACTGCCGCTTGAGCCATGGTAGACCGATGTCTTGAATGCCTTTTGCATGTCTTGCCCTCATACAGCGTGACACTGAAAGAGGGCCGGATGATATGTTTGTGCGCGTGTAGCGGTCGTACGGCGATACCGAGCGCTTCTCTCAAACCGGCAATGGCCCCTTGCCAGCGCTCTGATTGACAACCGGTTTGCAGCACCATGACATATTAGCGTGCAGGCTTTAAAGTGACCCTTCACGTCATTTCAGGGAGCAAAAAATAATTTCTAATCTGTTTTCTTTTTGGTTTGGGAAGTGTTGAGCGCTCGTTACTGATGCGTGAAATCAGCCCCAGATGCCAAAATCCTTCAATTCTCTGACGATGCCGGCGGTCTAATTGGCAGCATACGGAGGAGGTTACCGGACATGATGTCAGTATTCAAATCTTGGCTCTTGCCTCTTAGACTAACTATGTGATGACTGATTGGTATCGCACTTGGCATCACATCACTGAATCCCCAGCTTGCTAGAAGGAAGCGATATGTCGCTTAAGAGAGTACTCGGTTTTGTCCTGTTGTCAGGATTTTTACTCGTGGTCGGACTTGGAAACAGCGCTTGCACGGACCACGACTTTGAACGCAACGCTAATCAGTTTGAAACAATCAATTCCCTGTTCTTTACAGGCGCGCTGACCACACCTCCAGCCGCCGCAGGCCCGTAAACGTATTGATTGACATTCCCCTCTCGGCTGCCTCTCACAAGAGGACCTTTTTGTCATCGACGTAAGCTGATTCAGTGCTCATAACTGCCCCGTGATACGTTGCGGGGTAGTTTTCTGCTTTAAATCCGCCGGCGGTGGATTCTGGGAATTGCCCAGGCCACGCATGGTCTGCATCTGACAAACGCTCGCCGGCCTATTCCTGAGCCGTCAGCGGACCAAACTCCTGATTGGCGCCGGATATGCCGTTTGCCTCGAAGCGAAGTATTATGGATAAAGAGGCCGAGAACCCCGAAACCCCACTCTTATTATTGTCTGGCGATTGCCATGCATCAGTCACGCAAACACATACGTCTAGAACCTGTGAGCCGGGTGCCTACTAAGGTCGATCTGCAAAATTTGCTTGGTCAGGGCGACAAGAATAGAAGCTTTACGGTGGAGCTTCCATTTTACTCAGATGCCGGAAGATTCTCGCTCACCGTGCGGGTGGAGCCCAATGCCGATCTGGACAAGAGGTTTCGGTCGGACGTTCCTACACCCGATCCATGCTGGACGTTGTATTCAGCGGCTCCGGAGTCGCGTGTCATATGGACCCGCTCTTCAGCAGACACGGAAATCATCTACGAATTCTTGCACTTTTCACTGCCTGGCATTTTGGCTCAGCAGCGCTCGAGAATGACGATGCAGGGGCGGCCGGCTCTTCAGCCTTCCAGCACGTCGCAGACCTCGCTTCAGGCTCCTGCCCACCCGCAAGCGTATTTCCAGGGCATGCAGCCATCGCAAGGCGCGTCTCCTGAAGGATCGCCACGCACCACCATGCAAGGATCGCCGCGCGCCTCGATGCAAGCGCCGCCCCCTCCACCGCAAGCGCAGGCGCCGCCGCCTCCTCCCCAGGCGCAAATGCCCGCTAACGTGCCTCAGCCATGGGGACGCTATATCGTTTCGGCCGATGATTTGATGCATGTGGGCAAGCATGCCGAGGCAGAGCAATATCTGATGCTGGCGCTCAATGAAGCAAATGGTTTTGGTGAGGGCGATCCGAAAACCCTGGAAACGCTCGACAGACTTGCAAAGTGTCTGGCGCGTCAGGAAAAATGGGCTGAGGCAGCTGAAGCATACAAAATAAAGTTGGAAATTCAAAAAAACGTCCTCGGACCCACTCACCTGGACGTGGCCGCCACCCTCAAATGCTTGTGCGATCTGCATCAATTGCAGGGTGATTACGCGGCTCTCGAGCCACTTTGGGTGGAGCGGCTCATCATTTACGAAAAGAATCACGGCCCCGACCATCCCGATGTCGCGGACATGATTTTCAATCTCGCACTTTTCTATCATGCTCTCCAGGTCTATGAAAATGCTGAAGAGCTCTACCAAAAGGCTCTAACCATCAAACAAAAGCTTTATGGTTACAAGCATCCGGAGGTCAGGCGCATTATCGAGGAATACGCGCGCATGCTCGAGGAATGCGAGCGCTATGAGGAAGCCGAGCTTCTTTTCCAGGAGAGTCAGACAACAGCTTCAGGACTATGGCGAACGGTCAGCGGTGCTGAGAAAGCCAATAAGTCGATGCAACAAAGCGGGGTCTTCGACAAATTTAAACCGAAGTGATGCGACTCATACTCAAGCGCTTTGCTGCTGAGCGTCGTTTTTTGGGGTTGCGGAGCTTTCCGCCGTTTGTGCCACCGACTCATGGGATGCGCTCTTCTTTCCATCAGACGGCGAAGATTCGGAGGATGATTGTGGTGTGTTTCCGTCCGCCTGTTGAGTCCTGGATTTCGCGCTTCTGAAAGCTCCGCTCTTGAGCTGCCCTTTGCCTCTGTTGAGTGTTTCGTCGGCGACGATTTCTTCAAGCTCTTCTTGCGTGATCGTTTCTTTGCGCGCCAACAGTTGAGCGCCCCGATCCAGGCTCGTTCTGTTTTGGCGCAGGATTGTCAGCGCGCGGCGGTAAGCTTGCTCGATCAGATCGCGCACCGCTACATCAATTTCTCGTGCAGTCTCCTCACTGTATCGGCGATCCAACAAACCGCCGCCGCCTTGACTGGGCAGAAATGTCGCTGTCTCTGCTTCGTAAACCGCCATGCCTAGCCCTTCTCCCATTCCATAGCGAGTGACCATGTGCCTTGCTATGTCGGTTGCTTTTTGCAAATCGTCCGCCGCGCCGGTCGACAGATTTTCGAAAACAAGCGATTCTGCTGCGCGCCCGCCCAGCAATACAGTCATTTTGTTTTCCAGCTCGTCGCGTGTCATGAGAAAGCGGTCTTCAATCGGCCGCTGCATTGTGTAGCCGAGCGCGCCGAACCCGCGCGGAATGATTGAGACTTTGTGAATCGGATCGCTCCCGGGCACCGACAGGGCGACAAGCGCGTGTCCCATTTCGTGATAGGACACCACTTCAGTCTCGTGCTGATTGAGAATGCGATTCTTCTTCTCCAGACCTGCCACCAGTCGCTCGATGGCTGAGGTGATGTCACTCATTGAAACCGTGTCTGCGTTGCGGCGCGCAGCCAAAAGCGCAGCTTCATTGATGAGATTGGCAATGTCGGCCCCGGTGAAGCCGGTGGTCATGGCGGCAATGCCCTCCGCATCGACAGTGTCATCAATGGGCACGGATCTGAGATGCACATTGACGATCTCGATCCGCCCTTTCTTGTCCGGGCGCCCTACAAGCACCTGCCGGTCGAACCGACCGGCTCGCAACAACGCCGGATCGAGAATTTCCGGTCTGTTTGTCGCTGCCAAAAGAATGACGCCGGTCCGCGGATCGAATCCGTCCAATTCGGCAAGAAGCTGGTTGAGTGTCTGCTCCTTCTCATCATGAGTGCCGAGCATCGGGCTGATTCCGCGCGCTCTGCCGAGAGCATCAAGCTCGTCTATAAAGATGATGCAGGGCGCCTTGGCCATTGCTTGTTCGAACAAATCCCTGACCCGCGCGGCGCCAACACCGACAAAGAGCTCGACAAACTCTGAGCCGCTTATGGAGAAAAACGGTACGCCGGCTTCTCCAGCAACCGCGCGAGCCAGAAGCGTTTTGCCTGTTCCTGGCGGACCGACAAGCAGAATGCCCTTCGGCAGGCGCCCGCCCAATTTACGATATTTGTCGGGGCTCTTGAGAAAGCTGATGATTTCTTTCAGCTCCTCCTTTGCCTCATCAACGCCCGCGACATCAGCGAAGGTGACTTTGATACCCTCTTCCTTATATATGCGCGCTCGGCTCTTGCCGATGGTGAATGGGCTCTGACCCATGCCCTCTCCCTGGACGCGTTTTGAGACAAATGAGATAAACAGAAGGAAAAGGAGAATCGGCAAACCCCAGGCAAGAAGCGTGCCAAAAAAGGTGTCGTCAGGTTTCTTCGAGAATTTGACGCCATGCTTGTTGAGCAGACTGGACAGCTTATCGTCGACAGGAACCGTCTGGAAATCGCGCACCTTGCCGGTCTCATCTTTGTATTGTCCGACGATGTGGTCCTTGGCAATGACCACTTCACTGATCTTGCCTTCATTGACATAGTTTAGAAACTGGCTGTAGGGAATGCTGTCCGCTCTCGAGACGATGGCAACCACAGCCGGCAGAAAGAGCATCAGCCAAATGACCGCGAAGATCATGAATCCGGTTCGATTGTCGGGCAACTGCTCATCTTTCTTTTCGGCAATGTCAGGCATTCTCAACCTCTTTTCTCGGGTGTGTCGGAGGTGACGGAATCGCTCTCAAAAGGCTCCCGACATGACCTTTCGAAAATGGCGCCGATGGTCCTGATGCAGCTGCGGATGAGCTTTGGCAAAGCAAATTAAGTTTACTCGCCGCTGATTCTTTGCTCGCTCTCAATTCTCCATCCTCCGCTAGACCGCAACGCTCCAGGTGTCCTCGCAAAGCCTGTTCTTAGCATGCATTTGCAGATTTTGCTCCAATTCGTCGATGGCGAACAGCGTTTTGAGCACGGCATCCTGGTTGAGAGAAATGCTGTCTATGCCTTCTTCAACCAGGAATTGGGCAAAGTCAGGATAGTCGCTGGGAGCCTGTCCGCAGATGCCGATCTTGCGGCCTGCCTGTTTTGCCTCCTGAATGGCTATGCGAATCATTCGTTTCACGGCAGGATTTCGCTCGTCAAATACATGCTCGACAATCTCTGAATCGCGATCGACTCCCAGCACAAGCTGAGTCAAATCGTTGGAGCCGATTGAGAAGCCGTCAAAGAGAGCGGCGAAGAGATCGGCGGCAATCACATTTGATGGCAGCTCACACATCACATACACTTCCAATCCATTGTCGCCGCGTACGAGGTCGTTTCGCTGCATCTCTTTGAGCACGAGTCCGCCTTCTTCGGCCGTGCGGCAGAAGGGCACCATCACTTTGACGTTGACGAGTCCCATCTCATTGCGAACACGCTTGATTGCCCTGCACTCGAGCGCAAAGCCGTCACGATATCTTTGATCGTAGTAGCGGCTGGCGCCACGAAATCCAATCATCGGATTGTCTTCAAGGGGCTCGAACTGTTTGCCCCCAATAAGATTCGCATATTCATTCGTTTTGAAATCTGAGAGGCGAACGATGACAGGGCGCGGATAAAAAGCGGCAGCGATCATTGAGATGCCTTGTGCGAGCTTATCCACGAAGTATTCTTCACGAGTGTCATAGCTGCGCGTCATCGATTCGATCTGGTCGCGCACCACGGGATCTGTGAGAGCGTCAAATCTGGTCAGAGCCAGGGGATGAATCTTCACATCATTGGCAATGATGAATTCCTCGCGAGCCAATCCCACGCCCCTCACCGGTAAGACGCTGTTGGCAAAGGCTTGATCGGGATCGCCAAGGTTGACCATGATGTCGGTTTTGGTCACGGGGAGCGTCCCGAGATCGATCTCTTCTTTTCTGAATTCCAATTTGCCTTCATAAACATATCCTTGTGTTCCCTCAGCACAACTGACAGTCACAAGCTGCCCGTTGCCTAAAACCTCCGTTGCCCGTTCGGTGCCGACAAGGCAGGGAACGCCGAGCTCCCGGCTTACAATCGCCGCATGACAGGTCCTGCCGCCGCGATTGGTGACGATGGCCGCCGCTTTTTTCATCACCGGTTCCCAATCAGGATCGGTCATGTCAGCGACCAGGACTTCGCCGTCCTTAAAAGTGGTCAGCTCTTCTCTGTTTCTTATTACTCGGCAGGTGCCGGCGCCGATGTGATCTCCGATTGCTCGCCCGCGTAGCAAGATATCGCTTCTTCCATCGATGGTATAAGAGGACAGAACGTTGCGGTTGCGCAGGGAATGAACTGTTTCCGGTCGGGCCTGAACTATGTAGAGCTGGCGATCCAGGCCGTCTTTGGCCCACTCTATATCCATCGGCGTCGGTCTGCCGTGAAGTTTGGAATAATGCTCCTCAATCACGCATGCCCATCGGCTCAGGAGCAATACCTCTTCATCCGTCAAGCTGAGTTGCTCGCGCTCCTCAGGAGG
>DATNRC010000082.1:0-3402 GCA_036703705.1 Candidatus Obscuribacterales bacterium | reverse complement strand
TTGCTCGCTAAACCATCACTTCACGCTTCAAAAGCCAATCTAGTCCCCAAATTTCAGTTCCTCTTCAATTTCTGTTCTTCCAAAACCCGCATGACAAGCTGATTTCCTCTTGATAATACTATATGTATGAATAGAGCCGGGGAGCCAAGCAGTGTGATATCAATCCTTAGCGGGCCGGCAAAGAGGCATGAAAGCCGGCCGGCTGCAACATAGTTACCATTGAGGCGGCGGCAATTGTTCGGTTCCCAACACACATCCAAGCGTCCATATCGCCCGGCAGTTTTTCGCAAAGGCCTGCTGCTCGTCCTCGTACCCTGCATATTGGGAAGTGCATTTCTTTTGGCGCTCAATCAACTCTGGTCGGAAACCAGCCGTCTCAGCGAAGAAGAGCAAAAAAGAAGTGAGACTATCTTCCTGCTCAGTAAATGTTTTCACGACGTCTTTGCCTACAACTATGACCTGCTCAATGCAAGTTTTCAGGGCGCAGCCGGACTCGAGAAGAGAATTGCAATAGACAAGCAGCGCTTTCTCAAAACAGAGGGAGAGTTGACCGCTCTTGCTTCTCGATTAGACAGAAAGCAAGATTCGTCCAAGCTCTCTAGTATTAGCGACGTAGCCCGGCAATTGGCTCGCGACGCGGAGCAACTGGTGACGACGCAGAGCGATAAAGAGTTTACGAGCAACATCCAGCGCCTCAACCGCATGCAACAGATGATGGAAAAAGGGCTGAGTTTTACCGATTTGATTCAAAAACGAGTGACTGAAGAAGAGAATGCGCTCGACGCGACAAGGCGCGATAGCGACGCAGCAAGAAAGAATCTCACCCTCGGTGTTCTTGCAGGATTCATTGCCGTGATTGTCACAGCCTCCATTGCACTCATTTATTTCGGCTACGAAATCATCATGCGTCTGAGGGTGCTGGCACGCCATGCGGCTTCTTTCCCTAATCTAGGCAAGCAAAATCTCAGCGGTAGAGACGAATTTGCCTATCTCGATCAGGTGTTGAGAGATTCCGCTCGGGAGTTGCGCAGCGCCGCCGAGCATAGAAAGTCGCTCATGCAGATGCTCGCCCACGATATCTGTTCGCCGATCGCGGCCACTCGTCTGTACATTGATATGGCCCAAGAATTACTTGGAGAGTCGTTGTCTTCCGCGGGGGTATCTTGCTGCAACACGGTAAGAACCGGCTTGATGCGCGTGCATGATTTCGTGACCGAGCTTTTGACAGCAGAGAAGCTCGAGTCCGAGCAAATCGAGCTCAAGATTACAAGGTTTACACTTGGCGAATTGATCGGCAGATGCTTGCAATCTCTGACACCACTGGCGGAGAAGAAATCCATTACCATCACCAACAAATGTGACGACACGACTATCTATGCAGACCGAACCAGTCTGGATCAGGTTTTGTCGAACTACCTCTCTAATGCCATCAAATTTTCTCCCCGAGAAGGCACGATCGAAATAAAAAGCGAGCACACAGACGATTGGGTAAAAGTACTTGTGTGCGACAGCGGACCTGGATTGAGCCCAGCAAGCCAGCTTCATGTTTTCGAGCGTTTCCAGCAAGCAGACAACAAAGCTCAAGCGCTGGGTTTTGGTCTGGGATTGTGGATCGCGAGAATGATGATCGAAGCACATGGCGGCACGGTAGGCGTTACTTCACAACCCGGCCGCGGCAGCAATTTCTGGTTTTGCCTACCGGTTGACGCGTCCACACAAGTGCCAGCATCCAAAAGTGCGTCCAGAGACGCAAAACCATCGTCAGATAAGCCTGTCGCTCTCAGCGATTTGCCTTCTTCCAAAATATTCCAGGGAGCAGCATCACTGGTATTCGCCGTGCTCATGCTGCAGTCCGGTTGGTTGCTCTTCCTTTACACTCAACTTTCTTCTTCCGAACAATTGGCACAAAAAGAACGGTTGCACTCCAACGTCGTTGTAAGCGCCAATCATCTCCTCCTCAACATGTTCAAAGCCAATACTGGTGTTGCCTTTTTCCTTGTCAGCAAATCCAATTCAGTTGCTGCCATGGCCGGTCAAAACATCAAAGAAGCTCGAACACTTATCAATGCCATGCCTGTGGAGGAAAACCATGAGGATTCGATCTGGCGCGAAACAAAATCTTTTGCCACGTACGAGATCGCAGCGCTGGAAAAAATGTTGACCGGGCGGTCACCTGATGAGACGGCAGTCGATCTCGGTCTTCTGGGGATGGCTCTGGCGCGGGCGGACGACATAACGAACCGCATGCACAATCTTCTGGAGCACAAAGCTGAGCAGTTGGCACTTGTCAGAAGTGAGCAAGACAAATACCGCAAACGCGTTCAATTGATCGTCCCGGCAGCAATCATTGCCAATCTTTCAATTTCGATCGCTTTTCTCCTTCTGTTTACTTCAAAGATCACAAAACGCGTGCATACCCTCGTCACTGTCGCTCAAAAGCTCCCGGAGCGGATGCCCATCAGCGAGCAAATTACAGGTACGGATGAGCTGTATCAAATTTACTGGTTGCTCTTGAGCGCTTCATTGAACTTGAAAGACGCGCACGATTACCGCCAGGCGTTGATGAACATGGTGGCCCACGATATCAGATCTCCGCTAATGGCTGTTCAGGAATCATTGCACCTGTTGGCGAAAACAACGGAAATTTCCGCTTCTGAGAAGTGTCGCCATCATATTGCAAACGCGGAAGACAACCTGACGCGAGTTCTCTCCCTGGTCAATGATTTGCTGTTAATCAACAAGCTCGAAGAAGGGAAGCTCAAGTTGGAAAGAGAGCTTTGCCCATTGGATCGCCTTGTCGATGCATCCATAGGCTCCATCGAGAGCCTTGCCGCAAGCAAAGCCATCAGCATTGAAAGGGCGTGCACCAGTGAACGGTTTTCACTGGACCGAGAAAGAATGATTCAAGTGCTCGTCAATCTGTTGGGCAATGCAATCAAGTTTTCTCCCTTACGATCCTCTGTCTGCATTTCCGCAGCCATTGTTGACGGTAGTGCGGAAATGCGTGTAAAGGACAATGGACCCGGCATTGCACAAGATGATGTCGATCGCATTTTCGAAAGATTTTACACGTCTAAAGACAATTCACAAAGCGGCTTTGGACTGGGGCTTGCCATATCCAAGTTGATCGTCGAGTCTCATGGCGGCAAAATATCAGCAGAGAGCGCTCCCGGGAAGGGCACGGAATTCATCATCGTGCTGCCGCCTTCAGAAGCAAGCAAGACAAGCTGATGATCAGCATTACCGCATATGGTGGCATAGTTGCGCCGTTCCTTTTCAACCGGCCACTGACCGGTCTGATTGACAGGCGACGCGATGCGACGAAGCCCGCATTCACTCTCCGCTTGCGCGCCTGATTGCTTTTGCGTTGCCCACGTGATAGATGTTTCGTATTCCCCGCAT
>DATNRC010000081.1:0-5520 GCA_036703705.1 Candidatus Obscuribacterales bacterium | reverse complement strand
TGACATGACCCCGGATTGAAATCCGATCCCAATGCTACCGCCACACCATCTTCAATCATCTTTCTAGCCGGCGCATGCTCCGAGAGATTCAAATAAAAGGACGTGCCCGGCAACAGCACTGCTATCGTCCGCGAGTCGGCGAGCAGGCGAATTTCCTCTTCAGTCACATTCAATAAATGATCGGCGCTCGCCGCTCCCAGCTCTACTGCCAGTCGCGTGCCGCCAAGATTGACGAATTCGTCCGCATGCACTTTCGTCTTCAAACCGCAAGCGATGGAGGCCTCGAGAATTTGGCGCGTATCTTCGAGCGTAAAATAGCCGCGATCGCAAAACACATCGACAAACGGTTTGGTTTCGCCGTGATAATCACTTCTGGCCTCGCTCTCCCTCTCCGCCGTCTCCACCACGCGTGGCAGCATATCCTCTACGATCTGCCTCACATATCGATCGCGCTCCATTCCCGGTGGTATCGCATGTGCCGCCATAAATGTCGGTACGATCTCAATCGCTTCCTGGCGCTGCAATCTGTAGATTGCTTCCAGCATTCTCAATTCGCTGTCGACATCGAGGCCGTATCCCGTCTTCACCTCTACGGTCGTCGTGCCGGACTCGAGCATTTTCTTGATGCGCGTGCTGCCGAGATGAACCAATTCATCTACCGTCGCATGTCTGGTTGCACGCATGCTGGACACTATGCCACCACCCGCGGCAGCAATCTCCGTATATGACTTGCCCTGGCAGCGCATGATGAACTCATCGGCCCGATTGCCGGCGAAAATCAAGTGTGTGTGCGGATCGACAAGTCCGGGAGTGACAAGAAAGTGCGAAGCGTCCACAACCGTCGTCTTTTCGTCGACAACGGCTCGTTTCAACACCTCGTCTCGGGGTCCGACCAGGGAGATTTTGCCGTCCTTCACGGCCAGGGCTGCGTTCTTGATGCGCGCTACATCGCTCATGGATTCTCCGTGCGCCGGACCATGAAGCACGCTGGAAGTGGCCAGTTCGCCTATCGACTCGATAAGTAAATCTACCGCCACCTTTTCTGCGCCTTCGGACAGTTGCATTTCTTCCGACATCGGATGCGAACCCCTTGTCATCAAACAACTCCTTGCGATCGAGAAAAGACCTATCGAGTGTTCCCGCACAGCTTATATGTTTTGAAACTCCCAATGATAAACGAAAAGGCAATCAAGTGAGAATGTTCTCATGGTCGCGTCTATAACAAGCTTTATAGTTACTAAGAGGTTGGCGCCTCAGGCTCATCCGGTGCCGTTGCTTGCTCTATGAAAAGCCGACTTTTCTGTGCTCTTTTGCTTTTCGTGCTGATGGACTTTGCCCTCAGGCTGTCCTTCCGCCCCGCACTGGCAGAAAAGCTGGAAAACTCCAATCACAGCGCCGTCTGGTGGGCGCTGCGCGATTATCAAAACAACGGCAACGCCGATATTGTGATGCTTGGCTCGTCTTTGATGCAGCAAGTAGTAGACGACGGCGAAGCCACCTATCTGAAACGCGATATCGATCCGAGCCAATACCATCGCTGCCAGCATCTGGAAGATCTTTTGACAGCGCTTGTCGGTGCGCCGGTGAAGACGTTCTCTTTCGCTCTTGCCGGCGAGTTTGCTTCCGATGCGGCCATGCTGGCCAAGATTATGCCCGCTTTCGGGCACCCCAGTCGAATCATATACGGCATTGCGCCCAGGGATTTCATGGACAATTCGCTTAGTTGCCCTGCCTCAACCGAGGTGTTTCGACTTGTCTCACGCCTCGACCCCGAGCGCGGCTTGGCGCTGGAACGGCGCGCTTACGCCAGTCAGTGGGATTACTGGACGAAACTATTTCAAGCTCGATTGGAAAACATCTCAAGCTTGTATGGCAGAAGGCTGGAGATTGCTTATGCGTGGAAGAACAGATGCGATGCGCTCGCCTTAAGCGTCCTGCAATTCTTTCCCGACCGGAGCGCGGATTTGCTCACGCCTCGCGATCGCGCTTCCATTCCTGAAGATATAAGACCGGGTCAAAAGGTCATCCATCCCGAATGGGGCACACCCGTCTTCTTCGACAATCGCGCTCAATACATTTGCAGCTATCAGCCCTTCCGCCCTAGAAGCTACGGCACGCAACTAAGTTATTTCAAAGATCTGCTTCAGTGTTGCGCGGAAAATTCCATTGCCGTGACTGTCGTCAATATGCCGATCACAAAAGACAACATGGAGCTTATGCAAGCGGGCTTTTACAAACTCTATCTCGATGATGTCAGCCGCGCGGCGCTGAACGCCAGTGCCGAATTTGTCGATCTCAATCAGAGCGGGCTGTTCGAAAAAGCTGATTTTAAGGACACGGTGCATCTCAATGGCTACGGCGCGCAAAAGTTTGTCAAGCTGCTTGCTGCGCGTTTGAGCAATTCGACAGTCAATCAGCTGGCTTCCGCTGTCAGGGCCCGTCAGGTAGCCGAGAGCCGGCAATTTCATTGAAAGCTGGCTGAGAAATAGGCGCCTGCCAACCGGCGCCTATTCAAGTTGATGAGGCAGCAAAGACAATGCTACCACCATTAGTGGCAAGGGCGCATTAAGCATCATGATGTCCGCCCGGAGCGTGTCTTCCAGGCTCATGTCGTCCACGTTGTCAACGTCAACCAGCGAGACAATGACGCTCATGCCGCTGAACATGGAGACGAATTCTGCGGACGAAAAGAGAAAACAGGCGATTAATGCCAGACGTGCGCGATAATGCATACTTGCACGCATCACCTGGCAATCGATTCCATCATAATATTCCCGCCACACGAACGCAGATGTCATGATCAGCGCTGTTGTCACCGAAATATTCGTAATCCTCGTCCTGGTTGCAGCCAACGGCATGTTGGCAATGTCAGAAATGGCGATTGTGTCGGCCCGCAAAGCGCGGCTTCTGGAAAAAGCAGAACGGAACACTGCCGGCGCTCGAGAGGCGCTCGCACTGTCTGAATCGCCAACCTCGTTTCTCTCTACAATCCAAACAGGAATTACGTCTGTCGGCATCCTCGCAGGAGCATTCGGTGGCGCCACGATTGCCGAAGAGCTGTCCAAAGTCCTGGAGCGTTCGGGGATTCAAGAGCCCTATGCGGAAGGACTTTCCCTGGCATTCATCGTCTCGATAATTACTTATCTGTCTATTGTTTTCGGAGAATTGGTGCCCAAGAGGCTGGCATTGCGGGACGCCGAGAATATTGCCTGTGCCGTTGCGCGACCGATGATCTTCCTCTCTAAGATTGCCGCTCCCCTTGTGCATTTGCTATCCGCATCAACGGAGACCGTCCTTAAAACGGCAGGAGTAAAGGAGGAGACAGGTCCGGACGTGTCCGAAGAAGAGATAAAGTTGCTCGTCGAGGAAGGCGAGAAAGCCGGCGTGCTGGAGCCGGCGGAGCGCGAGATTGTGGAAGAGGCTCTTGAGCTGAATGATACGTCGGTGGTGGAAATCATGACTCCCCGGGTGGACGTCGTGTGGCTGAATACGGCGCTTCCATGGGAGGAAAATCTCAAGCGAATGCTGGAATCCACACACAATGTCTTTCCAGTCGCCCATGAAAAGCTGGATGATTTTTCGGGAGTGGTGAACATCAAGGATGTCTTTCGCCAGATCTCATCTACCGGACGAGCAGATCTTTCGGCAATCATTCGCAAGCCGCTGTGCATTCCAGAGAACAAATCGGCGCTCTGGGCGCTGGAAACGTTCAAAGAAGCGAAAGCGCAAACGGCTCTCGTTTTGGATGAGTATGGCAGTCTGCAGGGTCTGATTACGATAAACGACATATTCGAGAGCATGGTTGGCGTAATGCCCGAAGCGGGCTCAAAGCCTAAGTGGGAAATCGTGGAAAGAGAAGACGGCTCATTTCTTGTGGACGGCAGAATGCCTGCCGAAGATTTCGTCGAGATGTTTGAGCTCACAAAAGACATCGCGGGAGAATCAAGAACAGTTGGCGGGCTGGTTATACATCATCTCGAGCACATCCCCACGACCGGCGAGACGTTTACCCTTGAGCGCCTCCGTATCGAAATAGTCGACATGGACAGAAATCGTGTCGACAAAATATTGGTGACGCGCACAGCGAGCTCATGAGTGAGCGACAAGCAAAACCGTCATTGCCGTACTCATGATTTTTGCCAACGCTCATTGACCGTTAATGCCTTGCGGCGCCGTCTCATCACCAAGCTGTTTGTCCAACCACTGAAGGAATTGCCCGGACTTCTTGAATAGCTTTTGTCCTTCCTTGAAATAGGGAATTTGAGCTCTGTCGATTGAGTTTGGATTGTCGATCATGTGCAAGAGACGAAGTGCTCGCTCGGACGAAGTCTGTGAGACCGCCGCCTGCGGTGCGTTATTGGCGGCAGTTCCCGGCTGGCTTATTGCGTCAGCAGCACCGAACAAATTGACCTCATTGAATATGCGTCGCATTTTGTTGACGTCTTCGGAGGCCCGGCTTCCGGAGAGAACGCTTTCATCAAAAGGGGGATCATGCGAGCTTGTCGCAGCGGGCGCTGTGCCAGGGTGAGAGAAACATTCGGCGATGAAATCTAACGCTTGCTTGCGAGTGAAGGCGCTGCCGAGGTTGTGTGTGGCATTCGAAATCACCTGCAATCTGACAGGCGCTCCCGCATTGCGGAGGCGATGGAAGAAGTCGATGGATTGTTGAACAGGCACGACTTCATCGTTTGTTCCATGAACGATGAGCATAGGTGGATCGTCAGCTGACGCAAAAGTGGCAGGACTGGCCATTGCCGCCAGATCGCGGCGTTTGTCCGCCATTCCTCCCAGCAGCACGGCGATTTGTCCTTGCGGCGAGGAAAGAAACTTCTGAGCGGGCAACTTGGCTTGACTGGAAATGGTTGTCAGATCGGCAGGTCCGCACCAATCGACAACTGCTTGAACGGCACTGGAAAAACCAGGGTTGCCCAACGTGCCCTCGAGTTCTTTGACATTGCCCGTGGTGGCAAGAAGAGCGGCGAGGTGTCCGCCTGAAGATTCGCCCCATACCGCAATACGATTGGCGTCGAGATTATAGTCGCGCGCGTGCGCTCTCAGAAAGCGTACTGCCGCTTTGCAATCATGGACCTGGGCAGGAAATGGCGCCGCCGTTGCCGGGCGATGATTGATGCTGACTGCCGCCCAGCCGCGTTTGAGGACATCATCAAAAGGCGCGGCATATTTGTCGCCGGCGATCCAACCTCCGCCGTGAATCCAGACCACCACAGGAAACGGCCCGTTGGCGTTGTTGGGCACGTAGAGATCGAGCCTCTGGCTGGCGGGCGCTCCTGTCACGTACGGCAAATCTCTGTATACGTCAAATTCGGCACCGCGTGCCAGGCCAGACTGGATGGCATTAACGAGGAAGAACATGACAGCGGCAGCCATGACTAAAGCCTTGCGCATAATTGCCTCGCAAGATTCAACTGATTTGGATGACGAAGCCTCAGTTTCAATGTTTCTTGAAACGATTAGATCTTAGCGCACGGACGGGCGATGCTGAGCATCGCCCGTCCGTAT
>DATNRC010000080.1:0-7452 GCA_036703705.1 Candidatus Obscuribacterales bacterium | reverse complement strand
ACCTGCGGTGCGAGTTGCGGGACCCGCGATGCAAGCCCCAGGACCCGCCGTGCAAGTTGCTGACGTCCCCAACAGTGTGCGGGCCGTCAACGCTCCCGGCACCGCGCAGCGCCCGGCGCATGCAAAGCCTGCTTTGGATGAGACGGCCACTGCACTAAGAGCGCTTGTCAAGCCGGGCGGCAATGAGCAAAAGGCACAGCTTCCCAAATTCTCTGCTCCACAACAAGAGCTCGATGAGATTCAGATGAGACCGGTTTCGGATCCTCGCTTGCTTGATACCGCCAACGCCATCAGAACTTCCGCGCCGCCGAGCGCTGAGCTACCGAGGACAGCGGCCCAGGACAGCACTGTGCGCGCTCTTCCTGCGTTCGTCAGACCGTCGAGGCCGGATGAGCGAGCGTATGTTCTTGATCTGTCAAGCACGTCTGGCGATTCAACATTGAACGAGCTGATGCCGGATCAAAACAAAGAAGTCTCCGATTTCGTATCGGCTCAGCAGGACATCGCTGGCAATCCGCCGGCGGCGCCGCTTTCATCGGCGCTTTCACCGCCGCTCTCACACCCGGCGCATGGCAACAGCAACCTTGCCGCCGCTGCAGTCCAGCCGCTGCACATGATTCTCGATGCCCAGGCGCCCATTGCAGCCGTAGAACACTCTGCCAATCAGCAGAGACCTCTCCAGCGCTATAGCGACGTCGGTCTGGCAACGCTGATTATGGACAAGTCAAAACTGTTGCGAACGATTGACGGACTTGTAAAACCAAGTCGCCAACCGCTCTACCGAGCCCGCACCAGCTTCCGCAATGCGATGATCGTTGCTTGCGAATGCGTTCCGCCCGACCACCCGCTGAGCGCAGTTCCCGTGGATGCAAATGCAATCTCCAAATTCATGAGCAAATTGGGTGAAACGGTGGATACTGCCGAACAAAATTCATCCATTCTTGCCCCGATGAACCAATCATCGCTTGCCGCGATTTAATCGATGCGTTGCTGACACGCGGTTCTTTTGGGGAGCCATCTTGTTGCGCATATCAAAAACTGCTGATTTTGATGCCGTATGCCTCATTTAAGTAGCGAACCCTGACAATAGCAGACCATTGAAAGTGATTCGTTTCCTGTACAGAAATCTTTTGCACCCGCCGCCGTTCGGTCGGAGGAATTACTAAGGTTGCCAGCGGATCGCAAGCGTGGAGGAGTCATATAGGATGCGCGCGGAGGCTTATAACAAGGGGGGCGGTATATGCAAAGCAACTGAGGATGCGGCGAAGCCGGATCATCTTGAGAAGGCTGGAAGAGCAGGCGCTTCTGGCGCTGTGATAATCTTTTGACAAAGCAAAGACAGAGAGATATGGCCAAGATTCTTGTAATTGAAGACGACACGCTGGTAGCGGCTGCGCTGGAGGAGGCGCTTGCCACGCAGGGGCACGTCGTGGAATGCGTAGGCAATGGCGAGGATGGGCTCTATCGGCTGAAATATTTCCACTATGAGATGGCGATAATCGATTGGAACTTGCCAGGTATGTCAGGTGTCGACGTTTGCCGGAACTATCGGGCTGAAGGCGGCAAGTTGCCGATCCTCTTTCTTACCGGGCGTTCGGACACTACGGACAAGATTGAAGCCCTGGACATCGGCGCCGATGACTATTTGACGAAGCCATTTTCCTATCGTGAGCTGATGGCGAGATTGCGGGCACTGCTGAGGCGCCCGCCGGAATTTTCCAGCCAGGTCCTTACGCTTGGACATGTTGAATTGGATCGCGAGAAGAAACAGGTAAGGCGGTCGGGCGAACCGGTCGAACTTGCTGCGAGCGAATATGCCCTTCTTGAATTGTTGATGTCGAACCCGGGAAGGATCTTCAGCTCAGACGAATTGATCGAGCGCATGTTTTCTTCCGAGTCCGATGCCACGGAATTGGCTGTTCGCCAGAGAATTCTCAGATTGCGCAAGAAAATAGATCTGGATGACAGCCCTTCACTGATTAAGACTATCAAGGGACTGGGCTATAAGATGGAAGTTTGAAACTGTGTCTGGAATCCCGATGCGTGCGCCACGCCACTGACGCGTGAAATTGTCTCAAAAATGATGAGGGCACCATTTCTGGTGCGCCTCTTCTTCCCCTGGTGAAAGCTTGTCTAAAACTGAGTGCTCAAGCACATATCCTGTGCGTGCATTCGACCGCTTCGTGAAGCAGAGTTTGCTGGATGGTGTTCAGAGCACAGCGGATGATCCAGTTTTCCACTGCAGAACGATATCCTGACGGATGCGTGATGCGTATAAGTGACTCCTCATTCGTTACAGGATCCACTGTTACAGATATGCGAATCGACATTGTGTCACGATTGTACTTTTTCACAGCGATGACTTGGAAATCGCCGAAGCGCGTCAGCTTGAACTCGAGGCACTGCAACGCTTGCGAGACAATCGCCATGCACCTTCTTGCGGTGGCGCCGACAATCACTTTTCGTGTCACTTGCTCATCGGATAGATACTCGACTTGATTTGCTTTACGTTCGATGGAAACGAGCGAACTGGCGAGATGCATCGCATTGCCATATTGCAGAGCGCCAATCTGTGGTGTGTTCGATGAGGAAGAGTCTAAAATCGCCATTTTTCTCGCATCCTTCACGATGGCGCCTAGCGCATCCAACCGTTCTAGCGGTGTGGAGTCCAGGGATTAAGCATGTGCCATTGGGGAGTGTGATTAGAACTTTACGGCGTCAAGGTGACAACAACGTGACTTTTGAAAAATTTTCTGCAAAAGCCCGTTTTTCGCCCATTGAGCACAGATGCGGGATCTTTTGCGGCAATGACGTCGTTACTGGAGGACGTTTTTTGGGCTAGTCTCTTTTGGGTGACCATATGCGGGACCGATGAGCGGCAAGTCGAAGCCTTATCTACATATAGTTTTCTTTCCCGACAGCGGGTTGTGTTTTTTGCTTGGCTTGTTGTCGGCAGGAACGTGGGCTTATCTGCTCAATTCCATGGTCCGCGCGATATCTCAGTCGACGCAGACACAGACCTTAGCGGCTGTCATTGCATACAGCGCCGTTGCTGCCGTTAGTTGCTCTGCGCTTGGTTATCTTATGCGCAACATTGGCAGAACGTCTAAATATAGATGGGTCTGGCTTTCATTTGTCATGCCGTGGTTCGCACTGCACGTCGTCGGTATGCAGATTGAGGTCACCAACGCCATCCAATGCGCTCATCTGCCTGTCTGGAGGCAGTCCGATCTGCTTGTAACAGAGCGTTTATACACTTCCGTCGCCTTCTGTTACGGAATTCTAGCGGTCGCCTTGCAGACCTTATGGCGCCTCGCCACCAGGCTCTTCTTCATGCGCAGTGTCGCTAAACCGATGTCGCTGCCGTGAGCACGTCAATCTCCAAACTCTCGCCGCTTGTGAGGGACAGTTCGTGGACGCCATTTGCGTTCACATCGGCTGCAAATGTTTTCGAGGGTTTGCACTGAAAATTTTCTACCGCACAAACCGATAAATTGTGGGCTAGGCCGTGAATAAGATGCTTAAGACGCTATCGCTTGGTACATTCGTCCGATGCCGCTTTTTGAATCATTCTCTCAATCTGTTCGCCTGCCGCGATTGAACTCTTACCCAGGCACCGAAGACTTGAAATATGCTCTGGCAGAGGCGCGTAAATGCAAAGGCAAGGTTCTCGAGCTTCCTTTCGAAGATCCTTACAGTCGCATGCCATTTATAGTCAAGCTCACTCTCTCGGCCGGAAACAGCCCGCCAAGTTGGACTTTGCAGGCGGGCGAGGGAGCTGAGGCAAGAGTTGTCTGGACACGAATTTCTGCCGACGTCCTTATGATCCAGTCCAAAATCAAGCTTGATTCTCAGCGTATGGCCGATAACACGCGCCAACAGGAGCAGCCGCCGGAGGTGGCGCAAGAAGAGAGGACGCCCATCCTTGCTCAGCCGAGCAGCTCGTCCCAGCCTATCATCTTGGGCTCGCCGTCGACAATGAACGCCGCGTCGCAGCCTATCATCCTGGGGTCGCCCTCGTCGATGAACGCCGCACCCCAGCCTATCGCCCTGGGCTCGCCCTCGACGATGAATGCGCCGTCGCAGCCTATCGCCCTGGGCTCGCCTTCGACGATGAACACTGGCGGTCTCGATAGTCCAAATTTTGCCACTCCGCCTAAGAGCCTCGACTCTTCCCCGGCGCCGCCTACGCTGGCAGCTTTTTTCACACAACCTTATCCTGAGCCGCTCAACAGCTTCCTGGGCACGAGTCCTGAGACACCGGCAGGCGGCGTGGTTGACAGCAAAACCATGCCTTCGCCCCCGTCAGAAATCGCGGCGAAATCGGCCTCCGATGCACAAAGGACGAGCGCTCAAGAATCTGCGATGCCGGAGCGCCCCCTGCCGCCGCCCATAAAATTGGATCGCAGCCTGGTCAATCACGTGCACGGACAATTGCAAGATCAGGCTAGTGGCATGATGACGTTTCCGGCGTTTGTATTCTTCCTTTACAGGGAATTCCTTCGTTTTCAGAAGGACAAGACTCCTTTTTCCGTGATTGTTTTCGAGATAGCCTTAATGAGAGGCGGAAGTATTTGCGCTCCGGCACCGAATGCGGTGCAACAGGTGACTGGCGGCGTGCGCTCATTATGCCATCCACTTGATGTGTGCGCTCAACTCAGTGACCGCGAATTTGGTGTTCTGCTTTGCTCCACGAGCGTTTCAGCAGCGCTCGACTTTGCTATTTCCCTGCATGAAGCTGTGACCGGCTCTCTGGGCCCGGAGGATGGCTCTGTGCTGGCTGCCATAGGCATTGCCAACATGCCTCATACGTGCAATCACCCGGAAGTGCTGCTTGCTGCAGCCAATGAGGCGAAGGAATTGGCGAAGTCGTCGCCCAAGCCATATTTGCTTTTCCCTCACCGGCAAGCTTAGCGCGGGTGCTCATGCAAACTAAGGCTGAGCATCGTGCTGTCTCCCGCACAGCGGACGACGATAAAATTCCGCAAGATCGTCCGGCAATTTGAAGCCCGAGCGGGACTGAAACTGCGCGATATCGCTTTCAGCGTCATGTCCCGCTGGGACTGTCTTATGCTCACGCTCGACGCGATCGAAAAGATCCCGGAGGGGAAACATTGGTTTGGACATGCGGTACTTTCCTCATTCCTAGCGCTCGCCGATGTCGCCTGCTTCTTGGAGCTTTTTCTCTGAAGTTGCCTGCTGCGCCAGGCGCATAATTTCAAAAGCGTGCAATGCGCGTTGGCGAGCCATTTTGTGATCGACGAGCGGCAGCGGATAGGTGGCGCCTAATTCTATGTTGGCCTCGCGCAAAACGGCATTTGGTGCTTCCCACGGTTTGTGAATCCATTTGCTGTCCAGGCGTTTGACCTCGGGAACCCAGGCCCGGATGTAGTCGCCGGAAGGATCGAATTTGGCGCTTTGCACAACCGGATTGAATATGCGTGTGTACTTTGCGCAGTCGAATCCGCAGCCGGCCGACCACTGCCATCCCAGGACATTGTTTGCCATGTCCGCATCCACCAGCCGTTCCGAAAACCAGCGTGCCCCTTCCTGCCACGAAAGAAGAAGATCCTTGACCAGGAAGGAGGCGACAATCATGCGCATGCGATTGTTTATCCAACCAGTCGTGAGGAGCTCACGCATGGCGGCGTCAATTAACGGATAGCCTGTGTTACCCTGCTTCCACGAGGCAAGCATGCCCTCGTCGCACTGCCAGGGAAATGACTCGAATTCGCTCTTAAGAGGTGAATCCGCAATTGATGGGTAATGGTAAAGCTGATTGTAGGCGAATTCACGCCAGCACAATTGCCTCAAGAATTCGTTGGCGCCGCCGACGATGGATGAGCCGCCATTTTTGCCGGCGTTGCGCACGGCATGGAAGACAGTTCTTGCGCTAATCTCACCGAACACCAGATGCGGTGATAGCCTTGAGGTGGCGACACAAGCCGGAAAGTCTCTGTCAGTGCTGTATCCTTGAAGACGTTCGTCAATAAAGCGCGAGAGTTTCTTCCGCGCGCTGGACTCGCCGACCTGCCAGTACTCGGGTAATGTTTTGGAAACCCTTTCATCGACGGCGAGATTCAGCTCGTCGATGGGTATGCTGGTTGGCTGGTGCTCAACAGGTGTGAGACGAGACACGGCTTCAAGGGGAAGGTCAGGCTCGGGCAAGGACATGAGCGCTTTGCAGAACGAACCGAAAATTCGGTATGGCTCGCATTTGGAGCTGAGAATCTGCCACGGCTCATACAACAGATTGCCGGCAAACGTTTGCACATCCATGCCGATGGCCGCCAGTGCGCCTTTCAAATTTCGTTCCTTCACAATTGAAAGCGGCTCATAGTGCCGATTCCAGAATACTGCGGCAGCGCCCGTGTCGTGAATGATTTCTCGGAGGACGGACAGCGTCTCCCCTTCCCGCACCACAAGCGGTGCGCCTATCCCGGACAGATCGTTTGCCAGGGACGTCAGCGACGAAGCCAGCCACCATGAGCTTGCACAGCTGCTTGCAGTTTTCCCTTCCTCATCAGGAGAGAGAATATAGAGAGGAATGACCGGTGCGCCCTTCGCTGCAGCCGCTGTAAGCGCGGCATTGTCAAAGATGCGCAAGTCCTTCCGGAGCCAAACTATGGTTGGCGCCATGAAGTGCTGAGATGCGTCGGAGCTCATTTCCTTTGGGAGGCGAGTATGCCTCTGGCGCAGTTTTTCATATGCTCGGCTTCGTCTTCCCGGAATGTCTTCGCCAGCAGGTCCGCATAGCTTTCCAGCGTTATTGCGACATCAGGATGCTGGGGCCCGAGTTTCTTCGTGCGGATGTCCACAGCGCGCTTATAGAGCGGTTCGGCCTCATCGTATGCTTCCTGGCGTTTGAGGATGTCCGCAAGCGCGTGCAGGCAAGCTGCCACTTCCGGATCTTCCGGTCCGAGCTGCTGCTCGCGGGAAACGGCAAGTCGCCTGTAGAGAGGCTCTGCTTCCTTGAGTTTGTTCTGATGGTAATAGCATGTTGCCAGCTTCAACCGCGCCTTGTCTACATCCGCATGGTCTTCACCGAGCAGCTTGCGGCGCAGAGAAAGCAATCGGGATGCGTATTGCTCTGCTACGGCGTAACGCGAAAACGCCAGGTAGAACGAAACCAGATCATCGAGTTTGTTCGCTACTTCGTAATGGTCCTGGCCGAACACCTTTTCGTAGATAGTGAGCGCCTCTTTGAAGTGACTCTCAGCGAGGGGAAACTTTTTGTCTGCTTGATACACACGTGCCAGATCGGAGAGGCATTGCGCCACTTCCGGATGTTGCTTGCCCAGGGCTCGTTCTTTCATGGCCTCGATGCGTTTGAAAATCTTCTCGGCATCCGTCAGTCTCCCGCATTGCAAATAGAGATCGCCGAGAGACTTCATGGCGGCGACAACTTCCGGATGTGTCGGTCCTTTGTCTATTTGCTTTTGTGCCAGCTCC
>DATNRC010000079.1:0-10504 GCA_036703705.1 Candidatus Obscuribacterales bacterium | reverse complement strand
GAGCGATTTTCCAGAGTACTATGCACCAGCGCGGCTGATTGTGGAGGGACGTGGAGCCGATGGCTATGTGCTGAGCGCCTTGGGCAGCAAACAACACGATTTGTATCCCCTCATGGGCGAGCGCATAGTGCCGCTGTTTGTGCCGCCTCCGGGACTGATTCTGCTTGCCCCACTTGGGCTGTTTCCTCATACAGTAGCGCCAATTCTGTGGCGTTTGCTGTTGCTGGTCTGTTTGATCGGTGCGCTGATTGTTTTGAAAAGGGACTACCGCCTGAATTTGAAAGAAACATCGTATTTCACGGCCGCCACCTTCCTCTCGGGCGCAGCTTTTGAATCGTTGAGAATCGATCAACTGGCACCGATCATTTTGCTTCTCTTTTGCTTGAGCCTGCAGTATTTCAGAGCAGATCGCCCAATGGTTGCAGGAGTTTTGCTGTCCGTGCTGGTCTTCAAACCCCAACACTTGCTTCCATTCGTAGCAGCGCTGGCAGGCGGACGCCGATGGAAGACGTTGCTGGCGCTCGCAGCCACAGTCGGTGCGCTTTCCCTAATTTCGCTGATTGTCCTGGGTGCTGCAGGAATTCAAAATTATCTTGATCTTGTGAAAGCGCCAGAGGTCGCACATTACATGCAAGCTCAATTGGGAGCCAATGTGCGCGGTCAACTGCTCCGACTCATGCCCGATGCGACGGGACTGATCTGGACTATTTCAGGCATCACCATGCTTGCAGGAGTAATTCTTTCTTTCGTCATGGGACGTTTGATGTCTGCGAAAGAACATTTTGTGGAATGGATGGTACTGCTCACGGTGCCCCTCGGACTGCTTATTTCTCCCCATTGTCACAACTACGATCACCTGCTCCTCCTTCCGCCGATCCTCTTCATCTTCAAAAATGTGGTGCGTCCATTCGGCGAAATTTACAAAACGCTGGTCATGTTGTGCGGACTAATTTTCGTCGTCCCATTTTCTATCTTTATCCACTACTTCTACATACTTCCAGGGGGACTGCTAAATCCTTATTTCTTTGCGCTTTTGCTGTTCGTTGCCGCAAACATAATCTCGTCACGGCAATGGATCACGGGAGGTGCGGCATTGCAGGAGACCCAAAAGCCAAGCGGCAATGCCTAAATGATCAACTCACCGACTTCGCAATGACAATGCCCGATGACAATGCCAGACTGATCGACTCGCAGACTTCGCTATCGAACGATACTGCCAGACTGATCAACTCGCAGACTTCGCTATCGAACGATACTACCAGAGCAATTTGCGGGCTTCAAATCAAGAGATTACTACTGAAAGCAGCAACGCATGTCCGATCAACATTACGCCGGTTTTTGCCAGAGCGCTACGTGGCCTGCCGGCAGGCGGCGCTTTGCCGGGTAACAGCATCCAGCCACTGGCGATTTTCTTTGTACCAGCGAATGGTTTCCTTGATGCCCTGGTCAAACGTGTGCTTAGGAGCCCATCCCAGCTCTTTCTTAATCTTGCTGGCGTCGATGGCATATCTGCGATCATGACCGGGCCGGTCCTCGACATACTGAATGAGCTCTTCACCCTTGCCAAGCTCCTTGAGGATCAATTTGGCAATATTGATGTTGGGCCATTCATTGTTGCCGCCAACATTGTAAACTTCACCGGGCTTGCCTTTGTGAAGTACAAGGTCGATGGCATCGCAATGATCCTCAACGTGCAGCCAGTCACGAACGTTCAAACCGTCACCATATACGGGGACAGATTTGTTTTCCAGAGCATTGGCGATGAAAAGCGGAATGAGCTTTTCAGGATGCTGGTAAGGTCCGTAGTTATTGGAGCAACGCGTGATGGAAACAGGCAGTCCGTACGTGTGATGGTATGCACGGCAGAGGAAATCGCCTGAGGCTTTGCTCGCCGAATACGGGCTGTTAGGTGCCAGTGGCGTGTTTTCAGTGAAATACCCGTCAGCATCAAGCGAGCCATAAACTTCATCGGTCGAGACCTGAACGAATTTCACCTGGCGGCCAGACTGTGAGAGCGAAATACGCTTGTGGAGGAGGTAGGCGGCGTCCAACAGAACTTGCGTTCCCACGACGTTAGTAAGCACGAAGATGGAAGGATCAACAATGGAACGATCGACGTGGGTCTCTGCCGCGATATTTACAATGCCGTCAATAGCGCCATAACGTTCTTCCAACAAGATCGAATGAATAAGGTCGCGATCTTCGACACGCCCTTTCACGAATGTATAGCGCGGATCGCTTTCTACGTCCTGGAGATTTTCCGGATGTCCTGCATAAGTGACAGCATCAACATTGACTACAGAATAGGTTGGATGCGCGCGCAAAATGAGCCGCACAAAATTGCTTCCTATAAAACCGAGCCCGCCGGTAACCAGAAGACGCAAGTTGTACCTCCTTATGCTGGCAGAGCACACGAGCACGCAGTCCTACCCAGATAGAGTAGCAGCACTACCTAGTCTAATTTGCCCAACTATTGCCAGGCTCACACTTTTCGTCGCGATCGGCCGAGTTGCAAGCTGGTTGTCCAACCCCATTAGTCACCGATTTTCAAGCTGTTTCTCCAACCAGCCAGTCGCCGGCTTTCAGGCTGGTTCCCCAACCCATATTAGTCGCCGATTTTCAAACTGGTTGTCCAGCCAATTGGCCGCTAAGTTTATGCTGACAAAATTCGCTCAAGGCGCCGGTGAAAGCATTTTGGTACGGCCGCCAAACACACCCTTGCGGCTAGCGAAGCGCAAAACAGCTCGCCTCAGGTGGTGAAATTCCGCATGGAACCCACTTTCGACCATCTCCGCATAAGCCTCGTCGAACCCCCATCCGCTTGCAGCCATGCGATAAATGCAAACCATGGCGCCCGTCCGGTCTTGTCCGTGGAGACAATGCACGAACAACGGCTGAGCTTCGCTGCAGCTAATTATTTCCAAAAACTGCTCGACTTCCTTATGCGTCGGCTCGCGAAATGGACTCAGGGGAATGCTGATGAAGTCCAGACCCAGAGCGTCGAGTATGCGCTGCTCGACGGAAATCAAAGGCGGTTCGTCGCGGAAGTTGACGACCGTCCTAATGCCGCGCTCCTTGAGCATCTGAAAGCCCGAATGCGTTGGCTGTCCGCCGCGGAATAGCTCCGCGGATACAGCACGAAAGTTAGGTATGACGTCGCTTTTGTCGAATATAAGCATTGGAGGATCCCTGCTCCAACCAGTTGCGTTATACCCTAAACTGCTCGCGGTTCAACGGCAGAAACCCCGCCGACACAGGCAGGGATGAAAACCGCAGCGCCACCTTGAGGAGCAAAAGCATCTGCCCGGCGGATCACCGCATGGCCTTAAGAGCCCGTCACGCCTGCCTCTTATGATGCCGGCGACAGTCACCCACACAACCCCCACACATCCTGTGTAGCTTAGGGCTCGATTGAAGTCTTACCAAACTCGAGCCTTAGCCAAGTGAATCCAAAAACTCTCAAGCCCCCTAGAGGGATTGCTGCCATATCTCTGTGCCTTGTACTCATCGTGCTGTCGGTGGCGGCCGCTGCGGCAACACGTGTCGCGGCGCTTTCGCCAGGCGGACTGGAATTGTGGAGCCAGTTCTGGCACAACTTCAGCACCAACTTATTCAAACCGCTCATTCTCTTCTTTCTAGTCGGGCTAGCCATCCCGATCTTAAAGATCCAGTTGGAATTTCCTTATCAGGTTTATCAGGGGCTAGTCATTTACCTGCTGATATCAATTGGCTGGCACGGTGGAGAAGAGTTGGCCGTTCTGCCGACACAGCAGCTTCTTAGCGCCTGCGCCTTTATGGTGATGGGTTTTCTCATCAACACCGTCATCGGTCTAGCGTCTTATCTTGCGCTGCGCACCCTCGTTCCTAATATGCGTCGAGTGGATGCAGCAGTAGTGGCAGGCTTCTATGGTTCCGATTCTGCGGGCACATTTTTGACATGCATGGGCACTTTGCTGGCGGCGAAAATTGTTTTTGCTCCATACATGCCTGTCATGCTGGCAATTATGGAAATTCCTGGCTGCCTTGTCGCTTTGTATCTTGTGTCGCGCTTGCGCAAAAACGGCTTGGATTCTGACGGCTACATGCCGGACGAAAGGCAAATTAAATCGGCTTTCATAAGCGTGGCCGTGGAACCCGGTCGCGATCCCGTAAGGGAAGAGGAATCAATGGCGCTGGAGACGCACTCAAGCAACACGCCATCGCGATCTTGGAAGTCCGTTGCGCGAGAAGTGTTTCTAAATCCCGGGCTTTTCTTGCTTTTCAGCGGAATCATAGTCGGCTTTATTAGCCGCCTGCAAGGTCCTGCCGTTGTGAGAGACGACGACACGCTCTTCATTGGATTGTTTCAGGGGATCCTATGCCTGTTTCTGCTTGAAATGGGTATGGCAGCGGCGAAGCGGATGGAGGATCTGCGAAGAGTCAACTGGCGCTTCGTTGCTTTTGCCCTGGTCGCACCTAACGTATTCGCTTGTTTCGGATTGGCAGCATGCCGTCTCTTTAATGTGCTCCTTCATCAATCAATGGATGTTGGAACATATGTTCTGTTCGCCGTTTTATGCGCCGCCGCTTCTTACATAGCAGTGCCTGCCGTTCAGCGTCTGGCCATTCCGGAGGCCAGTCCAACGCTGCCTCTGGCAGCCTCTCTGGGCGTAACGTTTGTCTATAACGTCACAATCGGCATACCGCTCTACATGCTGTTGGCTCAACAACTTGTTCGATAAAGGAGGCGCGTTGCTTTTACACAAGAGCGACTTTCAACGAATAACCGGGCAACAGCCTTTTGCCCGGTCGACTGCTTGCTGCATTGCTCTCAGCACAGTGCTCGCATTGCAAACTGCGGTTTGGGAACCTTCATGCGCGGCCGCCACAGAGCCTCCCGGGCAAGGGCTGTCAACCGTGTCTGTCCAGCAAGGACCATCAACTGTGTCTCCCGGGCAAGGGCTGTCAATTGTGTCTCCCGAGCAAGCCGTAGGGCAGATTGACGATTTGACTAAACAGATATTGCTCAAAGAGATCGAGCTGGAGCGCTTCAATTTGCACTACGTGCTAGAAGTTGCAAAACAGGGGCGCTGGAAAGGTTGGCGATATGCGTTCTTTCAGGAAGCCAACACCGGCCTGAATCTGGCGGGCGGCATTATCTCAAGCGTTAACCGAGGCGAGAATCTTCACCACAGCCAGGGAGTGAAGCTCCACCCTCAAGAAGCGGCAAACTACATCCCGATGATTGGCTCAATAATCGGTGCCAGCGCGGCAGCCGGAGAATTTACGATAAACGGCTATCACGACTGGATTGCCCGCAGGCATGGCTTCTCTCCTGCAGCTTCTATCAAACGCGTGAGCGAACTAAAAAACGAAATCAGCAAACTCATCGATCGGCGCGCCGAGCTCATCAGGATTGAGGCTTCGCGGCCGGAGCTGGCTCAGTATGTCCTTGTCGATAATGCTGAGGAAAAGATCTTGAAAGACATTCTAGGTGAGACACTTAAGGAATTCGCTCGTTACCACGTCGGCGCCAGAAAGCTTATTGCCTTCCAGCAAATGCAATATCTCATCGATGCCGGCAAGTATACCACCGGCGCCATTGGCTCCGACTTTGCCTACCTTTCGCTTGCTCGTCGAAAGCGCATTTGGAACGGGCGAGCTGGAGTGCTTTTTGCCGTGTCCAGTCAGCTTACGCTGTGGGGACCTATAGCAAGTCGCTTATACGCTAAAGCAGTCGGTGCAATTACGAGCAGGCGCGTCGGAAAAATTATGCGTGACCAGGCGGATGCCGAGATAGCCACGCTGCAGGCTGATCTGTCCGCGCTAGACAAAATCATCAAGGACGATGCCACAACAGAGGCCGCCGTTGGACAAGCGACCGAACGGCAAGCCATGTTTGAAACACACGAGAGAACTTTTTCCCGAGAGATCAGTATGCAGGCGAAAAAGGAGGCAGCGGCAAAATTGACGGCAACGCAGAACATTGCCGCCGGCGCTTTTGTTGGGGGAGCAAAGACAGCTTGTGCAGTCCTTTTCATGGTGCCCGGTTTCAATCGCAATTACAACAGCAAAACAGCGAGAGCCGGACGCGTCACTAATGACCTCCTGTTTACATCCGCCGTTGTAGGTCTTCCGGCTAACACATTCTCCATGGTCGACACACTGAGGATTCAGGTGAAAGGAGAAATCGCTCGTCATAGAGCAGCAAAGGCAGGAACATTGCCGACACAAATAGCCGCTGCAAGACTGAAAGAGTTAGACAACATCGAGCAACGTCTGACTGCAGCTCACAACTGAGGAGTGTGAGCCCGCAACGTGAAGCATAGTCACCCTCAGCGCGCTAGAAGAACCGCGGATTGCTCTCGTACAAAGCGCTGTATTTGGCTACATAGTCGTCCAGATCTGAGGTCAACGCCTCGAGATTGGGATCGACATCGACGCAATATCGACCAGTCTCAACACCAACAGCTTCCAATAACGCCCTGGCGGCGACCTGCTGTATGCCCGCCGTTCCGCGGTCGTAGCGCCAGCGTTGAGCGGACAGCCATTCAATCTCAGCCATTATTTTGAGGATTCTCTCAAGAGTCGCCCCAGCAGGGCTTTCCTGCCCAGCAATCAGAAGTTCTGCCAACAATTCCTCTCTGCGCACATCGAGCAAGCGCGCTGACTCAACGTCTTCTGTCGGCAGCCAGCCAGGCCCGTTGTAACCATCCATGGCATCTATTGGTATGCCTGTTCCTCTCACTTCCGCGATTTCAAGCGTAGTGACCAGATGGAGTTGGATGTTCCCGACTTGCAATGTTCGCGTATGATGCGCATTGCGAGCGAGAAGATTATTGACGCGATCCATGTAAGGAAAGTGCTTGGGCATCATGCCCGTGGCAACAGACCTCAGTTTGGCGCCGCCGGCAATGGTTTCGCGTCCCAGGTCTCGCCTCTTCAGAACTTCACCCTGGGGATGGAAAGCCGCAATGTAGGGTCTGGCAATAAAGTCCTCAATCTCCCTCAGAGTCGTGAGAGCCCCGGAAACCACTCCTTCCCGCGCTGCGGCAATCAACGATTCGGCTTTTCGCGCTACTTCCGGATCGTGACCATAGCCATCCTTGCGGCTTGTTCGGATGAAGAATCGGTCAGGGTCCGCCGTCCGCGCCGCATCAGCCCTCGTAGCGAGCGACGCGCGGCTGATGATTAGAGGTCGGGCGCCACCCTCCTGCCCGGCGACCGACGCCGCCTTGCCTCCCGCCGCCGCGGCTTTCTCCTGCTTTGCCATGAGACTTAAACCGACCATAGTATAGTAAGGAACCCTTACTATATTCCCGGCGCTCGGTTGCAATCACTCACGCTGTGAACAACTGCGAAGGCAAGTGTTTGCCCTGTCATTTACTGATGAGATAAAGACTGATTTGCCATCATCGCAAAATCGGCTCACGTCGCCATCCTCGCGCCATGTTAAGACGCATACAGGACAGGAAGAAGACGTGAGACCGACGTGACGACGTGACCTCAGTAACTGCGCAAGATCATCGCTCTGGCAATACGCTCGATTGCCACGCAATATGCTGCTTCGCGCATCGTCATGTGGTGCTCGTTGGCGGTCGACGATACTTTATTGTATGCCGCAACCATTATTCTTTCGAGCTCCTGACGAACTTTGGCGATTTCCCAATAGTGGTTGTTCAGGTTTTGCACCCACTCGAAATAGGAGACAACGACACCGCCAGCATTAGCCAAAATGTCGGGCACAACGAAGATCTTCCGCTCGGCCAATATCTTGTCGGCATCCGCTTCCGTGCAGTCGTTGGCGCCCTCCACTATCACTTTGGCTTTAATCTGGCTGGCGTTCTTCGCTGTAATTGCCTTCTCCAGCGCTGATGGAATGAGAATGTCGCAATCTTGAACCAGCAACTCCTCGTTGGTCATCCACTCGACACCCGGAAAGCCCTTCAGTCCCTTGTTCTTGCGGTAATAAGCCTCAGCACCGTCCAGATCCAAACCGTTCTTGTTATAGACGGCTCCCTGCGATGTTGAAACACCTATTACTTTCGCGCCCAGCTCCTGCTCGATCAGGCGAGCACCAAACGAGGCCAGATTGCCGAACCCCTGGAAGACGACTTTGGCGCCTTTGAGCGCGATTCCCTTTTCCTTAGCCGCTTCCCGCGTCACATACATGACACCACGGCCGGTGGCTTCATCACGTCCCAGCGATCCGCCCAGCTCGATTGGTTTGCCCGTGATGACACCTAATGACTGGCCGTGACGCTTCGTGTACTCGTCAACGATCCACGCCATGATCTGAGAATTGGTGTTGACATCCGGCGCGGGAATGTCGAGCAACGGTCCGATGTTGTCTCCCAGGAGATTCGTGAAGTTGCGCGTCAGTTGCTCCAGCTCGCGATTGCTGAGCTTCCGCGGATCGACCGCTATGCCCCCTTTGCCGCCGCCGAACGGAATATTGACCACAGCCGTTTTCAGCGTCATCAAATGCGCTAGTGTTCTGGCCTCATTCAAGTCAACCGTCGGATGATATCTCAATCCACCTTTGAATGGCCCGCGCGCATCGTTGTGCTGTACTCGATACCCCTGGAACATGACGTACTTTCCATCATCTGTCCTCAGGGGTATCTCGAGAATTATTTGTCGTTTCGGCTTAGTTGTTGCCAGCAGCACATCGGGGTCTAGTGTGGGGTCCTTCTTTTTGAGAAGCTCAATTGCCTCCAGAGAGTATGCAGTTGCGGAATCTAGCAGCATTTTTTTGCTTATAGTCGTACTCATGAACTCCTCCCCCATTTGGCGGGCATTGGCCGAAAACCAAAAACGGACAAAGTATAGCGGATCTGGGAGCCAACTAAGCGAATTCTAAGAATTCGCCCAAATTCCAAACCTCTCGCCACTTGACAGTTTCGAGACGTCCGATAATGAGTCTTCCTGACGGCGTTCTGAATAGATACTTGTGAATAGATACTTTGGTTGAGCGCGGTCCATTCAGCATGCCTGAGTTTAGTCCCTGCTAGTTGAGCCAAAATCCAATTTGCTCTGTGCGCTTTAATTCTCACTATGACAGAATTTCCAGCCTTCTGCCTAGTGCAGCGTTGTGCCCGAGGCGTCAAGAAGAACACGAAGAATCTGTCGCGAGCACTTGATTTGAACCTGCGCGCCTGACTGAAACTGCACGCACTTAAATACGTCACGCGTCGGTAGCTGCAACAACGGCGGGAATAGAAATGGGGGAGGTGACAATGAGATATGACGTGATCGGCGATGTGCACGGGTGCATAGATGAGCTCAACGAATTGTTGGAGAAACTCGGCTATATCGATGGCAGGCATCCGGACGGAAGGAAACTCGTTTTCGTCGGCGATCTCGTAGATCGCGGACCTGACTCCGCCGAAGTTTTGAGCAAAGTCATGGCTCTCGCCGCCCGGGATTTAGCTGTGGTCGTGTCCGGCAACCACGACAACAAGCTCATGCGCTATCTCAAAGGCAATAAAGTGCGTGTCTCACCGCGCCTGCAGTCCACGATCGACCAGATTGAAAGCCATGACGGTGAGTTCAAAGCCGACGTCCTACATTTTTTGGCGAGCCTGCCTATCAAATTCGAAGACGACGGCCTCCTCATTGTCCACGGCGCAGCACGGTTTGGCGCGGGACGAAAGGAAGAAGAAGCGCTGGCTCTTTATGGCGAGGTCATTGGCCGAGGCGAGCACGGCATCCCGCTGCGTGGAGACAAATGGGCTCACGAATATAGCGGACCGCACCGAGTCGTCGTTCGCGGTCACCAGGTAGTGCCCGCAGTGAGCATGATTACTTCCGCGACCGGCGCTCATGTGTATAACATCGACACCGGGTGCGTGTTCGGCGGGCAACTGTCCGCACTTCGATACCCCGAAGAAGAAGTCGTGCAGGTTGCAGCCAAACAGAAATACTGCGATCTCAACAATTATCTTGACTGTATCTAGGCGGTTAAATGGACTGATTCCAGGTCCGGCCTTGAGTGTTTCTGTCCCCTCTTTCCCGAGCGCTGCGCCATTGTCCTCCCCTTCGCAGAAGCGCATAACGCTAGCCCCCCAACCATTAGACCAATCGGTTAAATGCACATTTTGATGTCGAAAAACCCTGCCCGTTGGATACATTCGCTATATCCCTCTCAAGCTCTCCGCCTACCTATTGCTCAAGCAAGCGCAGGTTTGAAGAACGTTCTTTCCCCAATGGGCTTTAACTACTTTCTAACAACTCGCTATTAACATGCGCACTATCCTCCTTTTTCACGCAACCGGAAGGCTGACATAATGGGCGAAGGCGCTGTAATCAACAGGCGAAATGAGCAACAGGCAAAGGACGATTGTTCCAATGCCAGTATTCTCGACTTTAAACCCTTTCACTCCAGAATGCGGGGTTTTCACTTCTTTGCGCCTTGCAGCACAATCGATTGGCTGCCCGCGATAAATGTCCGAGAGATAAAGGAAACGGAGCGTGGCGGGTTCGACATCATTGAGAACGGGCGCACAGCATTCTCCTATGGTCC
>DATNRC010000078.1:0-2964 GCA_036703705.1 Candidatus Obscuribacterales bacterium | reverse complement strand
AGTAATGGAAAGTGCCAAGCCCACACAAAAGTGCAGTCGAGGACGCCACCGCAAGTGGTGAGAGCAGGGACACCTTGAGAATACTGGTTGCCGATGAAATAAGCCAGGAAGGGATTGACGTCCTGGCCCAGGCGCTGACCGTCGATTATCAGCCGGATATCTCGGCCGACCAGCTTCTCAACATAATCGGGGAGTATGATGCACTGCTTGTGCGCAGCCGCACACGCGTAACGCCTGATGTGCTCAAGAAGGGAACGAAGCTGAAAGTTGTCGGGCGAGCCGGGGTCGGGGTCGACAACATCGATATTCATGCGGCGACGGAAGCGGGGGTGCTGGTGATCAATTCTCCCGAAGGAAACACAGCCTCAGCGGCGGAACACACAATCGCTTTGATGATGTCGCTTGCGCGGCACGTGTCGGCAGCGGATCGCTCGATGAAGGAAGGCAAATGGGAGCGGAGCAGATTCATGGGCTCCGAGCTCTTCAATAAGACGCTCGGTGTAATCGGCTTGGGCAAAGTGGGAGGCAGGGTGGCCCAGACCGCCTTGTCGCTGGGAATGAAGGTAATCGTCTACGACCCGCTCGTAAGCGCAGAGCGAGCTCAGCAACTGAACATGCAGAGCGTCAGCCTGGAAGAGATCTGGCGCCGGGCTGATTTCATCACCATTCACACTCCAAAGACGAGAGAAACGACCAACCTCATCAGCAGCACGGTGCTGTCCCGCGTCAAGCCGGGCGTGAGAATCATCAACACCGCCCGCGGTGGCATCATAGACGAAGCAGCTCTGGCAAGAGCGATCAAGGACGGCCGCGTAGCGGGTGCGGCACTCGACGTCTTCGAAAACGAGCCGCCCAGGGACAAGACTCTGTTGGAACTCGGTGAGAAAGTCATACTGACGCCGCACCTGGGCGCCTCCACGATGGAAGCCCAATTCAATGTGGCCATCGACCTGGCAGAGCAAATAAGAGACTACCTTACAACGGGCGTCGCTAAAAGCCCCGTCAACTTGCCATTCATGAAGCCGGAGATCTTGAAAGCCCTGGGTCGGTATGTATGGCTGGCCGAGGCGATGGGGGCGATAGCAGGCGAGCTGAGCGAGGGAACGATTCGCGAGATGGAAGTAATCGCTTATGGCGGACTGGCCACGAAAAACATTGCACCGCTTACGGTGGCAGCATTGCGCGGCATGCTCCTGAGCAAAATGGAAGGCGTTACTTATGTGAATGCAAACTTGATCGCACGAAATCACGGCATTCAAGTGCGTGAAAGCAAATTCGAAGAAGCGAGCCAGTTTGGAGAGGAACTGTCCGTCATTCTGTCCACCGAGCAGGGACTGACGACTTCGCTTTCAGGAACGATATTGGCGCACGACGAAGCAATCATCACACGCATCAATGACTTCCCGATCAATCTGACGCCGGCGCGTTATATGCTGTTTACAGCGCACCGCGACCAGCCCGGCATGGTGGCCAAAGTGGCAGGAGTGCTCGGCCAGCATGACATTAACATAAGCACAATGTCCGTAGCGCGCAAGGGAGCTCGCGAAGATGCAGTCATGGTCATGACTCTCGATGATCCGATAGGGCACGATCTGGTCGGGCAACTGACAGAGCAAGGGGGCATTCATATGGCGCGCTTTGTCTCTCTCTCAACTCTCACAAGAGGATTTTGAGGGCGCTCCGTGAGCAAGCCGAAATCTCTACCGGCCATTGACGAATCTGTTCCGCGGTTGGCAAGAAGACTTAGCCGGACGTTAGGCAATTCAGCTTGTGAATCCTGGCAACATCTCAAGGCCGGGCACGCAACTCTCTCTGTAGTATTCGCCGTTTCACTCGGGTTGGCAGCCTTCGCCCCGCAAGCGGAGGCCCAACTCTCACAAGACAGAATGATTCCCATCCAGCTGCCGAGAAACCTCGAGCGGCCGCGCTCCAGAGAGCCGGACAGCTCGCTCGAGTCTGTGCTCCGGTATAAAGAACTGCCGACGGTGCCCGTGCAACCAGTCTCGCTTGAGGGATTGAATATTCCCGGCGTGCAACCAAGCACGGTGCGGACGCTGGGCATGTATCATTTCGCCGTCATAAACAACACGCCATTTTCCACAATGGCAGAGCTTTATAGAGACAACAGGCTCAAGGGAAAGCCGAACTTTGTCACCGCAGACTGTATAGTTCATCCCTACCTTGCCACCACCAACGGCATCATTGCCGCAGTGATTGAAACCAGCGTGTGCCGCGAATTGGAGACGCTGCTTCAAGCGATGCTCAAGTCTTCGATTGCCGATTTTCGCGCCTCCGAGGACGGGGAAGTGCGCGACGACATTCAGCGAAATCTTGCCTTCATCAGTGTCGGATTGCGTCTCATCGCCCCCGACATCCAATTGCAAGATCTGGGTGGAGCGACTGATTTGGCGGACGCCGAGCTGCTGAATATCAAAGAAGGGAAAACGACTCGCTCCGCCATTTTTGATCGAACGGAAGATTTCTCCAACTTCCAGCCGGCAGGCTGGTACACATCCGGTGAAAAATTGAGAAACTTCTACGCATGCGCGCAGTGGATTTCGCGCATGTCGTTTCCGCTCACCGATGTCACAGTCGACACCGCCACGGGCGGCGGCAACTTATTTAGAAGATCGGTGCTCCTCTATCGGAGCCTTGAGCGAGCGACGATAGACGGGCGGCCGGCCCTGAACACTTGGAAAAAATTGGTATCCGTGTGGGATTTATTCGGCTCGCTCAATCCGTCGGCGAGCTCATTGCTGGCCACGGACTTTCAATCGGTGGTGCCCGACTCGGCTTCAGATCTCAAGGCCCTTCTCGTCGGACTTTCGCAGCCTTTCTATCGTGCCAAGCTTCTGCTTTCCGTGAGACGCCAGAAGACCGTAGGGCTTGGAACAACATCAATTTTCGATTTGAATGAAGGTGCTGCGGATAAAGATGCAGTGAAGGTCTTTCGCCTGATGCCGC
>DATNRC010000077.1:0-9627 GCA_036703705.1 Candidatus Obscuribacterales bacterium | reverse complement strand
GTCTACCCCGCCTATAACCGCAGGCACCGCCAGCCTGATGATGCACGAGTCAGAGCCCTCGCGCCCGCCTTTGCGGCGCGTTTCCCAGCCGTCATAAACCTGACCTTGCTCGTTGAATGTGGCAGGAGTAAAAGAACTGCGCCCCGGCTTAATGAGACTTTCTTTGGGGGCGAAAAACTCATCGCTTGCCCAGAGCACTTTGCCGCCAATGCGTTCTTGCGCCACATCTATAAGATTGGCGAAAACTGCCGGCTCTAAGTTGAAGGTTCTTTCCATGCCTCACACTCCCAGGTTTGCTATGCCATTTGGCGTGCCACCGGGTTTTTGCAGCTCCGGGCGGACGCGCCGAGCAAGCGGCGGGTACCGCCTGACATGCTCAAAAGCCAAACGCGCCCATGATCATAGCCGATTGAGACGCCATAGTTGCCTCCGGCGGTTCGCATTTTTCGTCCGGGAGGCGCACTGCATGCGGTATTGCTTGTGGTGGCAAAGTTGTCGCCTATGGGCATTCCATCTTTATCAATTTCGCTTATTGTCAGGTGGTTGGCCCGCCTCGCACATCTTGGCTTCTCTGCGCGCCTGACAACATTGTAATTACTTAACCGGATTTAGTTTCAAGATGCGCAAAATGAAACACTCTTTCTTGGTTCCCGTTATCAAGAAACAATATATTTGCCAGTGCAACCACTCTTTAAACCCAAGCAGGCAAGATAAGCCCCAGGCGAAGCTTTTCCCCTCTCACAATGTCATCCGAGCCAGAAAAGCTGGCCGAGGAGGGACATGTTTCAGCGAGGACGCCGTATCAGTCAGGCGACGCCATTCAGCAGGCGGCTTGCAATAGCCTGGTGAGGGTTTGTTAGAGCGGTTTTGGCGCGGTTAATTCGAGAATTGGATGTCTCGATAGGGTGATGCAGTGCTGGACGGTTTTGCCTGCGCACCTGCCGCGTTTGTCAATTGTGCACTGTAGGGCGATGCCGAGCATCGTCCGCATTCAAGACGCTTGTCGATTTGAATTCCGTCGGGCATTGCGTCATGACGGTATTCATATCGCCAATGCGCCGGAAGGATAGAACGGGAGCAAAAACCATGAGTCCTCAGGATTCCAAAGAAAACACCACAGTTCCCTCTACACCTGCACTTTCGTCCCCTGCCGAAGCTGTTGCCGGCGAGGCAGTGGACAGGAATAGCGGCGACGCCCAGACCGCAGCGACGGTCGAAGTCGTCGAAGCCAAGCCGCGAATCGTCAACGACTTCTCCATTCATGTGGCGACGGTCAACGGCTCGGGCAGCCAGTCCGCCAACAACGTCCTCATGCGAGCGCTTTTCCAGATGGGCATTCCTGTGAGCGGAAAGAATCTTTTTCCGTCCAACATCCAGGGGCTGCCTACCTGGTTTACGATTCGCGCCAACAAGGACGGTTGGATTGCGCGGACGCATGAAGTGCAGGTTCTCATCGCCATGAACCCGGTGACACAAGTGGACGACGTGAAGCGGCTGCCGCAAGGCGCCGTCTGCATCTCGCCTGCCGGCTCCGGACTCGAGAAGCTGCGCACTGATGTCACGCACTATCAGATTCCCTTCAAGGATCTGGCGGTGAAGACAACGGACAACGTCAAGCTGCGCAAGCTGATCGAAAACATGGTTTACGTTGGTGTTGCGGGCGAGCTCTTGGGCATCGAGTTCGCGGAAATCGAAGCTGCGATCCGCAAGCAGTTTTCCAGCAAGCCCAAGGCTGCCGCCCTCAACATTCTCGCTGCGGCCAACGGACGCGATTACGTGAAGGCGAACATCACGAAAAGCGATCCCTATGCCGTGGAGCGCATGGACAAGACGAAGGGCAAGATCATCATCGACGGCAACTCGGCGGCAGCCATCGGCTGCATGTTTGCCGGAGTGACGGTGGTGACGTGGTATCCCATCACGCCTGCCTCCAGCCTCGGTGAAACTCTGGGCGAGTACTTGCAGAAGTACCGCGTCAACAAGGAGACCGGCAAGGCGAGCTTCGCCTTCGTTCAGGCGGAAGACGAGCTGTCCGCGCTCGGCATGGCAATCGGTGCCGGCTGGGCAGGAGCGCGTTCTATGACCTGCACGTCCGGACCGGGCATTTCGCTTATGTCGGAGTTTGTCGGGCTCGGCTATTTTGCCGAGATTCCGGCCGTCATCTTCGACGTCATGCGCGTCGGTCCTTCCACAGGGCTGCCCACGCGCACGTCGCAGGCTGACCTCATGACCGTGTATCAGCTGTCTCACGGCGACACCAAGCACATTGTGCTTCTGCCTGGATCCGTGGAAGAGTGCTACACGATGGCCATGAATGCCTTCGACCTGGCGGAGCGCTTCCAGACCCCTGTCTTCGTGCTGAGCGATCTTGATCTGGGCATGAACAACTGGATGGCGGATCAATTCGCCTATCCGGAAAAGCCGCTCGATCGCGGCAAGGTGCTGACTGCGGACGAGATTACGCGCCTCGGAAAATTCGAGCGCTATCGCGATGTTGATGGTGACGGCATTCCCTACCGCACTTTGCCCGGCACCAACCATCCGCTTGCCGGCTACTTCACGCGCGGAACCGGCCACAACGAATCTTCAGGTTACACCGAAAAGCCCGAGGATTATGTGCGTCTGATGGACCGGCTCAATCGCAAGTACAACACGGCGAGGAGCTATGTGCCCCAGCCTGAGGTGAAGAGCACCGAGGGCGCGCGCGTCGGCATCATCGCTTTCGGCTCGTCTCACTATGCTGTCATCGAGAGCCAGAGCCAGCTTGAAAAGGAGGCGTCCCTCAAGACGAGTTATCTCAGGGTGCGCGCGCTTCCCTTCACCGCCGAGCTCCGGCAATTCGTCGAAGCTCACGACCGCGTCTATGTGGTCGAGCAAAACCGTGACGCGCAGCTGCATGATCTCATCCTCATGGAGCTGCCGGATCTTTCCGACAAGCTGCGTTCCATTCTTCACTACAACGGGCTTCCCATCGATGCCCGCTCGGTGACGAATGAGATCGTTCGCCAGGAGAGGAGTTGATTATCATGTCCGAGGAAATCACAAAAACCGCCGAGGTTCATGAAACGGCTCCGGCTGCTGCTCCCGTCGCGGGCAGTGGAACGCCCGAAATCGCGGGCGGCAGGAGCGAGTCTTCGACCGAGACGACGATTGCGACCGGCAAAGGCGCTGCGGGCGCAGTGCAGAATGCAGCGCCGGATACGACGACCGAGTCGGGTAAGAACGATGGGGGCGGAGTGAGGAAGGTCGTGCCTGCCGCGGCTGACAATGCCGTTCCAAGTACGGCGAAGCAGGGCGATGGCTCTGCCGACGCCGGAAAGGGCAAGCAGCCGACTGTCACTGCTGGTGGTGGCAAGCCCGGCAGCACCAACCGCCTGGGCCTCACCATTCTCCAGTACAAGGGCGCCGAGTCGACGCTCTGCAACGGCTGCGGGCACGACGCAGTAAGCTCGCACATCATCAAGGCGTGCTACGAGCTGGGCATCGAGCAGCACCTTGTCGCCAAGCTGAGCGGCATCGGCTGTTCGAGCAAGTCGCCCGCTTACTTCCTGGGCCGCGCTTTTGGCTTCAACTCAGTGCACGGGCGCATGCCGTCTGTGGCTACGGGAGTCGGGCTTGCCAATCGCAAGCTGATCCTGCTTGCCGTGAGCGGCGACGGAGACACTGCCAGCATCGGTCTCGGTCAGTACTGTCACGTCATCCGCCGCAACCTGCCTCTCGTATACATCGTCGAGAACAACGGTGTGTACGGTCTCACCAAGGGACAGTTTTCCGCCACCGCTGATGCAGGCGCGAAGCTGAAGTCTGGCGCCATCAACGAGATGCCGGCCATCGATCTGTGCGGTCTGGCGCTCGAGCTTGGTGCCACTTTCATCGCTCGCTCCTTCTCCGGCGATCCAAAGCAGACGCTGCCTCTCATCAAGGCTGCGCTGTCTCACAAAGGCACGGCGATTATCGACGTGCTGTCCCCGTGCGTCACCTTCAACGAGCATGAAGGGTCGACGAAAAGCCGCGAGTGGGCTCGGGAAAATGACGTGCCGATCCATTCGCTCGGCTTCGTGCCCTACTTCGAGCAGATACAGGTTGATTACGAGCCCGGCACCGTGAAAGAAGTCACGCTGCATGACGGCTCGCGCATCACTCTGAAAAAGCTCGACAGAGAGTACGACCCGACGGATCGGGAGGCGGCGCGTAAGCTCATCGACGAATCGCGCAGGGAAAAGCAGTTCCTCACCGGGTTGATTTACGTCGACACCGACGAGAAGGCGCTGCAGAACCGTCTCAATATCGCGGAGGAGCCTCTTTCGACCCTCCCTGACAGCGAGGTTCGCCCGTCGCGTGAAGCGCTCGCTGAGATCATGGAAGCTCTCAAGTAGAGCGTCGTCTTTTGGTTGCGATGGAGCGCTGCTACGAGCAATTCGTTGGAGCGCTCCAATCGCGAAATACGCGATGGGCTCCAATACATCCGTCGCGACAACCATCAGTGCATTGCTTAAGGCAATGCAGGCCTTTCTGCGGTGAGGGAAGCGCATAAGCAGAGGGGCTGGTCGTGCTTTTCACAGCGACAGCCCCTCTAGCAGCTTCCTGTTATTGCAATCTTACCCCATTCAGCACGCCATGTACGGCGTGCCGGAAGGCAAAAATAATGGCGAAAAAGCATCAGACCACGAAGAGCAAGAAGCAAGCAACCAGGCGCAACGTCCTCCTCACAATCAGGGCCTCTTCCGCCGAGGAGGCTCTCAAGATTGCGCGCCGACTGCGCAACTTCGAGCTCGACGAGAGCTACACGCCCATTTCCTTTGAAGATGGCGAATGGGTCGTCAGCGGCGTGGCGACGGGCAACATCACTTCCAAGAAAGTAGTTGCCGTCAACGAGCAGACGGACATTCAGCTGCCTCCGCCCGACGCCGACGTTCAGTAAAACGCCGGCGTCGCGCAATCGACATGGCGGCCGGTTTGAACGCCTAGCTCGCCTGAGCGATTGACGTTGTGCGGCGGCGGCGTTGAAGCGACAGTCGATCGCTGCAATCGCCGCTGGCAGTGTAATCGCCCTGGGCGACGTGCACGCCGTCGGTGCCGCGCAGCCTAAAGGATGGGCTGCCGTAGCATCACGGGACGCGAGGCGGACCATTCTCTGTGGGTGCCATGTCAAGACAAAACTGTCGATTATTTTGATGAACTGAAAAGGAGAGACATGGATATTCTTTTGGGAGTTCTGCTTGCGATAGCTGCCCTCATGGGTGGTGCGTTGCTTGCCGTTCGCTTTAGTGTGCGAACTGGCGTCACGATCGGCTTTCTGCCGTGGCTTGCATGCTTCATCGGCGCTCTTGTCGCTTTGAAGTACACGCCGCTGCTCGCGGCGGCCTATGGTCAATGGGCTGAAGTGGCAGGAATTCTGGTCATCATGTTCGTCTTCGGCGTCGCTCACGGGCTCAACGTGGGCGGGAGATCAGCCGGTCCACGTCGGTAAACGCAACTGACGGATCTGACGTACGCGTCCGACGATGTTCGAGGAGAGCGAGCGGGACGTCGTCTCGTCTCGCTCCCTCGCAACGTCGTTGCCATTAATGCTTCACGGCTATCGTGACTTGCGCAAACGCTTCCCAAGTTGGCGAATCCAATGCTGTTGCTTCTATGTGGGGCATTAGTACTATAATAAATGGTATTTATTTTGGTTTCCGAAGACACCCCCGGACACCCCCAGGAGCGAAGTTTCACTCGAAAAGGATCGGGGAGTCACTTGTTAAGTGACTCATCTGGCAGAGACAAGAACGTGCACGGGTAGGACAATCAAAATGCGGCGAATTTTCCGAATCAGCGCTGCATCAATTGCTCGAACATGCCGTGAGCTGGGAATGCGTAATGCTACTCATCAAAAATTGCATCGCCTGTTACTAGTTAGCGCAGATCTTAATATCCAAAAATCCTTCGCTCGCTTTGAGATAGTCCGCAGATAAATATGCACCTGTCTTTAGTCTCAGACCAAGTATTAAGACGCTTATCTTGACAGCGTATAACTGCAAAGCCTCATCAAATGGCATTGCTAGCTGTCATTGTTGAGCGTTCGACACAAGCGCGAATCGCCGATCATCGCTCTGGTCAATCGGCGAAAAAGCAGTTGCTCCAGACCGCCAAATAAACATAGTTTAGAGGCATCTACTGATTTCCTCGTTCGTTCTGGATTAAACACAGCCGCAAGGAAAACCACCCTCCGCAACCGATTTTTTGCTCAGCGAACGCGACATGCTGTTCGTCGAGATGGTTCTGTGCCGCCTTTTCCAGGAGAAAGGAGTTCCTCAGGCACCGAATCGCATCGGGGCTGACGCCCCCGACTTTGGCCGGCGATGAACATCAGGCGCCAGCCATTTTCTTCAAATCTCCACAGCCGAAGGGTCGCCACGCACTTGCCGCCAGCAAGGGCGCGACGGCTCGCAAGTCAGTCACTTAAGGAGACTTCAATTTGGCGAACAGTGCAACAGCGACCGCGAAGGTCGCGAACCATCGTGTGCTCTCTCGAAGCGTGCTGGGACAGCTTCCGGCACACGTCAAGGTTCCCAACTACGATTCCGGTCAGCTCAGCCCCGGAATCTTGCACATCGGAGCGGGCAATTTCGCCGCTTCGCTGCTGGGGTCGATTGTCGACGACTGCCTGGCAGACGATCCGAACTGGGGCATCGTCGCCGCTTCGATTCGTTCGGACGGCATGATCTCCGCGCTGAATAAGCAGGACTGCCTGTACGTGCTCATCGAACGCACGAACGGCGAGCGCCAGGCTTCCGTTCGCGCGCCGATCGTGGAGGCGTTGTTCGGACCGGACGATCCCGAGCGTCTGGTTTCTCTCATCGCCGATCCGCGCATCAAGGCCGTGACGCTCACGATCTCCAACAAGGGTTATTGTTTCGCCCCCAACGGCGGGCTTGACCTGAAAAATGGCGATGTCGTGCACGACCTTTGCGCCAGCGAGAAGCCGCGCACCGTCTACTGGTACCTCTCTCGCGGGCTGGCGCTGCGCAAGGATTCGTGCGCGCAGCCGCTGACCATCATCTCGCTCGACAACATCGAGTCCAACAGCCGCGCGCTCAGGAAGGCTCTCTACGACTACGTCGCCGAGAGCAATCCGGAGCTTGCGCAGTGGATGGACGACAACGTTGCTTTTCCGGTGACACTGGTCGATCGCATCACGCCGGAATCGACCGTCGCTTTCCGGCACGATGCAACGGAGTTTCTCGGCTTTGAGTCGACGGTCATTATTCCCACCGAGAAATTCCGCCAGCTCGTCATCGAGAAGAGCCCGTTTCCTCTGCCTGCTTGGGAGAAGGCAGGGGTCACAGTCGTCGACGACTGCTCGCAGTACTGGCAGCAGAAGTTCTTCTGCCTGAACGGCGGGCATCAGATTGTCGGCATCCCCGCTCAACGCCTGGGCATCGCCCACATCCACGAAGCCATGGCTGAAAGCTCGATCGCCGGTCTCATTGAACTGGCGCACCGCGAGCTGGCCTCCATCATTCCGGGGTCTGAGGAACACCTGGACAAGTACATGGAGACCATCCGCCATCGCTTCAGCGACAGCGCGCTGAATGACACGGTCGTGCGGGTCACCGCCCGTACTACCAGCAAAGTGTCGGAGCGCCTCCTTGCCGCGGTCGAACGGTCGCTGGCTTTACACGGCAAGGTACTCACCGCGCACACTTTCGTCACCGCCGTCTGGTTGCTCAATCTCGATGGCGACGACGAATTCGGTCAGGAAATTCCTGCTAACGATGCTGACTCTGAGAAGCTCATCGACGTGCATCAGGATGTCCTGACCTGGGCGCGCTCCGAAGAGAGCGACGCTGCCGAAGCGCCAACTGACGTGCTCAAGTCGGCGCTCATCCAAGCTGCCGAAATCCTCAAGGATACCCGGTTTGCACGCATGGCCAACAATCCCGTTTTCATCAAAGAGTTGACGTGGGCCGTGCTGCAAATCAACCGCCTTGGGACTCAGGCAGCCATCCAGGCGCTTCTTGCGCGCTAAGCCGACGCGGGCGGAACGGCACACGCGTGCTGTTCTGCCTGCGCTCCCACAATCTGGAGGATCATCTATGGTCAAATTTCTCTTCGATTGCGACGGCACGTTGGTGGGGTCGGAAGACCTCGCCTTCGAGGCCTGCTGCGCGCTCGTGAACGAAGTGCTGGAGAACAAGGGCGTGAGCGAACGCTTTACGCCCAAGTCGCTCATGCAGAGCTTCGTTGGCTGCTCGTTCCGGCGCATGATCACAATCCTCTCGGAGAAGCACGCCTTCACCGTCGAAGCTGACGAGCTGGAGTCGCTCGTGAAGGAGGAAGAAGACCGCGTCATCGAGAAGCTCCTCGCCGAAGTCGAGCCGTGCCCGGGCGTCAACGATGTCCTGGCGCGACTCACCGGCAAGGTCGATCTCGCGGTCGTGTCCTCCAGCGCTCTGAGGCGTGTCCGTGCCTGCCTGACGAAGGCGGACCAGGATCGCTTCTTCGCTGCCGAGCACGTCTACAGCGCCGCCAATTCGCTGCCCAAGCCGACAAGCAAACCGGATCCCGCAATCTACCTGCACGCGATTGCGGACCTGGGCACGACTGCCGATCTGTGTGTCGCTCTTGAGGATTCCCGAAGCGGCGTCATGGCGGCCGCGGCAGCCAAGCTGTATGTCATCGGCTATGTCGGCAGCTTCCCCGCGCACGAACGAGAGGCACGCGCACGCCAGCTCATGGAGTGCGGCGCCGCCTTCGTCATCAACGAGTGGTCGGAGCTGTTCGACGCCCTCGAGCGTCACGCCCCGGCGATCTTCAAAGAGCTCGCAACCGCAGCCTGAGTGGCCGGGGGATTTGTGAAAGCAGAACGGAAGGACGGAGCCCGAAGCGTCAAAAGCGCCGAGGGCTCCTTCCTTTCCTGTTCTTTTTGTCATTTCGGACTCGACGGATCAGCTAAGACTGAATGCTTTTTGGCATTTCAGCCCGTCACCTTCGGGCCCCTGCACAACCCCATCCCCTTCGCTTTTCGTCATTTCGGGCTCGGTCCAACACCCGACGGCTCTTTCCAACACCCGACCCATCCTCTTCGCTTTTCGTCATTTCGGGCTCGTTCCAGCACCGGACGGCTCGTTCCAACACCAGACCTATCTCTTCGCTTTTTGTCATTTCGAGCTCGTTCCAGCACCCGACTTATCTCCTTCGCTATTCGTCATTGCCAGAAAATCTGCGTTGTTCTTCGTTGTTTCTGGTCAGTTCATCGGCCGGCATCGAATGCTCGTCGTCATTTCGGGTCCCCTGCACAACCCATTTCCTTCGCTTTTTGTCATTCCAGGACACCTGCGCTCTCAGATCCGGTACAATGCAACGCCTGTGACAGCGCTCGGGTAGCTGTCAATCGGCCCTGTGCTTTCGCAGGGATTGTCTACCGATCACGTCGTGAGGTTGAAGAATGACTTCGCTGAAGGTTTCAAACCAACTGCTTGCAAATCGTCAAAATCGGCCTGCCAATGTGCAGTTTCCAACATACGATCGCTCGGCAATTACTGAGGGCATTCTTCATATCGGCGTCGGCGGTTTTCACCGCTCTCACCAGGCGCTCTATATTGATAGTCTGCTTGAGGCGCATGGCGTCGAGGATTGGGC
>DATNRC010000076.1:0-13601 GCA_036703705.1 Candidatus Obscuribacterales bacterium | reverse complement strand
AAAGACAAGGAAGATTCCGACGACGACACCGCCGAGGACAGCAAGAGCGCCGGCGGCGGCAGCTTCATGAGCAGGGAATTCAATCTGCTCGGCATGAGCATTCCCATGAAAACGGCCGCCATCCTGGGACCGGTATTTCTCTTCGTGGTATGGGTTGTATTCAACACCGTGGGCACTGCCTTCAATGTTTTGGCAGGCAACTTCAGCAATATAGGAAACGCGCCCCATGCCGCCATGCAGCAGCAGACTATTCCCGATTTGAGCGGCATCTACAAGATTCAATACGCCACGCAATTAGAACCCAGGGGCGGGCTGTGGCAGCTTACCCTGCAACAAAACGGCACCAATCTTTTCGGCCGCGGTGAAGACCAATACGGCCCGTACGGAGTGGAGGGAAAGATTGCCCCTCCCAACAAATTCGGCTTCAAGAAATTCTACATAAAGGACGGAAAGGCATCAGGCAAACCCATCATCTATTACGGCCGCTACGTCATAGACGAGCTTGGCAAGCCGTTTATGGATGGACAGATGGAATTCCAGATCATGAAGGGCGTTTTCATGAAACGCACTCTCGTGACCATACACGGGCAATGGCGAGCGAATCAGATAGTGAGCGGCGCCGCTCTTGCCATGCAGCAGCAAGAGCAAGGGCAGATGCCCTTACAGAATGTGCAGCAACCTCAGGTGCAGAAAGGATTCAATCCGCTGACCATCTTTGCCCAGAACACTGCTGCATCCAACAATCCGAAAGACCAGTCGCAGCTCTTTCTGCAGATCGCCATGGGCTTCGTCGGCGTTGGCGTTCTTCTTGCCATCGGCGCGCTGAGCATTTTCGGACCGTCCGGAAAGTTGAACATCCTTGCCAAGCAGGAATATATCCCATCACAGTACAAGGCTCAGCATAACAAGATGGTGCGCGAATGGTCCAAGGCCTTGCAGCCGGGCGGCGTACCGCTGGGGATACGAGCGGAGTGGAGATGGTGGAAGCCGTGGCAGCCGCGCATTCTTGCCATACCGGCTCAAGCCAGGCAGATCAATCCTCACATGCTCATTTTGGGCGGCAGCGACAAAGGCAAGACTCGTCTGGTAGCGCATATGGTGACACACGACATCGAGTCCGCCGACCGTGCCGTGGTTGTCATCGACTCGGACGGAGAGCTTACCGACCTCGTGACCAGATGGGTTTCCGCCCATCCGAAAGGAAAGGAATTCGTCAAACGCATAACCATTATCGATCCGACATTCAAAGGCGGATCGCTCTCCTATAACCCGCTCGAAGTGCCGGAAGACGGCAATATGATTGACGCCGCCTCCGCCATCGTCCACGGTTTCAAGGCCATTTACACCGAGCCTCCTGGCTCGCAGAGCCAGTGGAATCAGCAGACCGCCAACATTCTTCGCAACGCCGCTCTGCTCTTAATGGCCAACAACAAGACGCTGACGGATTTGCCTACCCTTCTGCAGGACAATGATTTCAGAGACATTCTCCTCGAGGGCGTGGAGAAGAAGAAGAAAGAGCGGGTCGAATACGGCACCTTGCTGGAGACGTGGGGTCAGTACAAAAGACTGGCCAGAACGGATCAGTGGATCACCTGGTCAGAGCCGATTCTCAACCGCGTTACCCCGATGTTGAGTGATCCGCGCATTCGCCCGATTTTGACGAAGCCAGTCGGCGATTTGCGTCTGCAGGAGCTAATCACGCAGAAAAAGATTCTCTTTGTGCGCATCCCGATCGGTCAGCTGGACCAAAACGCCAACCTCCTCGGTTCTCTTCTGGTGACCGGTCTCAAGCAAGCGGCACTGGCTCTGTCAGAGAAGAAAGGGAAGCACCCGGTGGCTCTTTATCTGGACGAGCTCAACAACTTCATCGAGAAAGAAACGATAGAAGCGCTCACGCAAGAAACGACCAAATTCCAGATCGGTTTTGTGGGCGCTGTCAAGACATTGCAGCACCTGCCGGAAGATTTCCGCAATCAGATTGTGATCAACATGGGCGTCATTTGCGCTTTCGCTCTCGCCAAAAAAGACGGCGACATGTTAGGACCGCAGATATTCCGGGTGGACGGTCGAAAGATCAAGCACCAGACGATTCAGAACTTCTTCAACAAAGTGAACACGTCTCCCCAGTTCGAGCTCATTTCCGACGAAGAAAAGCTCAACATCGACCGCGTAGTCGGTCAGGAAGAGAGGGCATTCTTCTGCTACCGGGTGGGCACGGTTGCTGGAACATATCAGTTGAAGACCCATGAGTTCAATGATGTCCCCGAGGGCAAAGTGAAGCCCAAGCTGATCGAGCAAATGCACAAAGGCTCCGAGGACGGCAAGAAAGAGAGCAAGGCTTAGCCGCTTGACATCTCCGGCGGTAAAAGTTACGATGCCGGAGCATTTCAGCTCTTCATTCAGTGAAGGTCTTCATTTACCAGAACACGAGTCACGAACTCTAAACTTGCGAAGACTGGCAGTATTGGCACGCTCAAAGAAGTAGGGTTTCGGGAGCGCGACTCAGGGGAGCGCATTCGATGGACATCCTTCTTTGTCAGGCATGCGGCTACATGTTGCGTGGTCAGGAACGCATTTGCCGGAGTTGCGGCACGCCGATTTCCCTTTACGCGTCCACGGCCGTGCCCGTCATGGACAACGCGCCGGCGTCGCTTGCTCATTCTCTGAAGCCAGATCCGCTTGCCCTGGAAAGGGTGGTCACAAGCCGCCGCCTGGGAACTTATGCTTTGCAGGAGGAAGAGACCCTTTCGAAGAGCGACAAGAAGCCGACTGAAGGCAATGGCGCATCCCTGGGCGCCGCATCTGGTGGCAGCAAATCTCAACGCGCACACAAGCAAAGGACTGATGACGGGGCATCGCCACCCAGGCGCAAAGAAAGAGATCGCAAGAGCAATGCGGGCAATTTCTGGGATCGCACCATTAAGATTTCCATTTCTGCAAGAGCCGCCATTACCGTCGTCATCGTCTTCTTCCTGGCAGTCCTCGTTCTTTTCGCGGCCCTTGCCACCACATTCAATTTCGTCCGTGACGATGCGAGAAAGGAAGCGAACAGAACAACACAAAAGCCCGAACTTCCAGCTGTTCCCGATCTGAGCGGCATCTACGACGTTACAGAGACGACACCGATCGAGCCCAAAAGAGTGTGGCGCCTCTCTCTCCAGCAAAACGGCGTCCGGCTTTCCGGACGGTGTGAAGAGCGGGGCTCACGTCGTCCTGTCGAAGGCAAGATTGAGCCAGGCAACAAGCTGAGCTTCGGCAAATCAAACATGGCGGACAAAACGAAACCGCTGACTTACTGGGGCGATTACTTTATCGACTCCCTCGGAAAGCCGCATTTGAAAGGAGAATTGGCGTATCAGGTGCGAACGACTGCTTTCGGAAAATCGTCGCTCACCACGGTGCGCGGGCAATGGACGGCCAAACATCTCTTGGCTGTGAAAGCGGATCCCGGCGCGGAGAAGCCCTCAACTTCGGAGCCGCAAGAAGACGGCAAAAAATTCAATATCATCGCCTGGCTTAAGAGCCTGACACCGGCCGAGCTCTCGGACGTTTTTCTCAAAGCAGCGCTTGGTTGTGTCGGCACAGGCATGCTTGCAGCTTTCGGCGCCTTGAAATTGTTCGGCCATTCAGAAACGCTCAATATAATCGCCAAAAAGGAGTACATTCCCTCTCAATACAAGTCTCAGCACAACGCAATGGTCAGGGAATGGACGAAACCTTTGACAGCAGGCGGCGTGCCGCTGGGACTGCGGGCAGAATGGAGACCCTGGAAGCCGTGGCAGGCGCGCAGGCTGGCCATGCCGAAAGAAGCCAGGACCGTCAATCCGCACATGCTCGTTCTGGGCGGAAGCGACCAGGGCAAATCGCGATTCCTGGCTGCCATGATCGCACACGACATCGCGGCGGCCGATCGGGCAGTAGTGGTGATCGATTCAGATGGGGAGCTGACGAAACTGGTCACCAGGTGGGCAGCCGCCCATCCTAAAGGCGCAGAATTGGCTAAGCAAATCACTGTTCTCGATCCCGGAAAGAAAGGAGGAGCGCTCTCATACAATCCGCTGGAATTGCCGGAAGACAACAATATGATCGATGCGGCATCCGCTGTTGTGCAGGGATTCAAAGCCATTTATACGGAGCCGCCGGGCTCGCAGAGCCAGTGGAGCCAGCAGACCGCCAACATCCTGCGTAATGCCGCACTGCTTCTGACGGCAAACGGAAAGACGCTCGCAGATTTGCCAACACTGCTTCTGGACAATGACTTCAGAGACATCCTTTTGGAGCATGTGGAAAAGCAAAAGCATGAGCGCGTAGAGTTTGCCGCCTTGCTCGAGCAATGGGGCCAATACAAGCGCCTGGCAAGAACCGACCAGTGGATAACCTGGACAGAGCCAATTCTGAACCGCCTGACACCGCTATTGAGCGATCCGCGCCTTCGTCCCGTGCTCACAAAACCTGCCGGCGACCTCAAATTAGAGGAGCTGATCAAGTCGAAGCACGTCCTTTTAGTGCGCATCCCCGTCGGTCAATTGGATGAGAGCGCAAATCTTCTCGGTTCGCTCCTTATAACCGGTCTCAAGCAGGCTGCACTTTCACTGGCGGAAAACGGCAGCTCGCATCCCGTGGCTCTTTATGTCGACGAACTGAACAATTTCGCGTCCAGAGAGACGGTTGAGGCACTGACCCGGGAGACGGCAAAATTCCAGATTGGCTGTGTCTGCGCTGTCAAAACATTACAGCAGCTGCCGGAAGATTTTCGCAACCAGCTCCTCACCAATATGGGCTTCATCTGCGCCTTTGCCCTGGCGAAGAAAGATGCCGATATAATCGGCCCGCAGATTTTCCGGGTAGACGGTCGCAAGATTAAACATCAGACGATCCAAAACTTCTTCAATAAAGTGAATACGTCGCCGCAATTCGAGCTTATCTCCGACGAAGAAAAGCTCAATATTGACCGCGTGGCGGGGCAGGAAAAGAGGGCGTTTTTCTGTTATCGCGTAGGAACTGTCGCCGGAACATATCAGCTGAAAACCCATGATTTCAACGATATTCCGGAAGACAGAATAAAAGCAAAGCTTATTGAACAAATGCACAAAAGACGTTGAAGGCAAGAAAAGATCCGCCACCAACATCAGGTGCAAAAAATCCAGCGCCCAACTGCGCCGTTCAGGCAAAATGCACGAAACTGTTGCCCAAAATTTCGCCCGACCGTAGCCGGTGCCTAAATCAGAAAACAAAAGGGAATGTTATATAAGGCGAAAGATTGGCGTATTAGGTGATTTAAGCTTTATAGTATAGTATGTTAAGCATCTGTAATAATCTTCAAAGCCAGACATCCGGCTGATAACAAGCATCACTGAAAGCACCATTTAGTTCGCGGAAAAGTTAATCGGCTTTTGGCGCTCGCCGAAAGAGCGCCCGAGAAGGAATCAATGGGACAAGCTCCGCGCGAAAGAAATATCTGGGAAGAGAAGATCGCCGATCTTCGACGGTATGACCTCGACGCCCTGGAGGTCGATCCGATCAAGGCGAGCGAACTCGTGAGCTGGCCTGTCCCCGGTCTCACATTCGTCAGGGTGGACGGCATCCTGCGCTCCTGGGACATTGAAAGAGAAAAACAGCAGCAAAACCAGCAGCCGCAGCAAAACCAGGATCCCAACCAACCGCCCAAGCGCATGTACCTGATGGAAGATGCGCTGACCGGCTTGCACAGCCAGAAAGCCAATCTGGCATTCCTCATCATGGGAAGCAAGACGGGCGTCAATTACTTCATGGGCGCTTCCATTCCTCCGGGTCCGGAAGACAACGGCAATACCGACATGTCGACGGTTTCCTACAACACGCTGAAATCGATTTTGCACAGCGTGTACAACGGCGTCGACATTTACAAAGAACCGTTTACTAACGAGCAGATGAAGCAGATGGTCTCGCCGCTTGCCAATCATATCGGCATCGTCACCGGCATTCCTTCATTGAAGTCGACAGCCGGAGACACTCAGGAATCGGAGCAAATCGAGCGACTGGCAAACGGTTTGCAGGGACATGACTTTGGCGTTCTCATCCTGGCTGTGCCGATTCCCAAATCGTTCGTCACCCAAGAAGAGTTCAACGTCGTCGATCAGATTCAGCGCGCCCAGGAAAATGAAGATCCTGAGAAGAAGCGGCGCATCAAATACTATCTCGAGCTGCAAGACGCTTATTTGAAGCACGTTCAGCTCGGCACCGCCATTGGCTCCTGGCAGGTGGGCGTCTATTTCTTCGCCCCTGACCGCTCTGTTTTTGCCCGCCTCCAATCCTTGATTCAAGCCACGTACGTGGACGAAACCAGCCGGCCGACGCCATTACGCACGCACGAGCTGAAAGGGCTGAAACCGCATGTCGAGCAATTCGGGCTTCTGAAAAATCAACGCACCGAGCAAATCTTCCAGACGCTGCTCGGCTACCGCTTTCTTACGCCGCTCAATTCCCGCTTGTTGTCTGCGTTCATCCACTTGCCCAAGCGCGAGATGCCGGGTTTTCGCATCAAGCGGTCAGCGGATTTCTCTCTGGCCAGCATCCCGCCCAAAGATCCCAACCGCGTCATTGCCATCGGCAACATTCTCGATCGCGGCATGGATACAGGCAATCTCTATTACATTGACGTTGACGCCCTGCAAAAACACACCATCGTATGTGGTGTCACCGGCGGAGGCAAAACGAATACCTGTTTTTACCTGCTCGGTCAGTTGCACAAATACAACATTCCCTTCATGGTCATCGAACCCGCCAAATCGGAATACCGGCACATGATGCTGATGTCGGAGCAGTTCAAGGGCGTCGGGCAGGCATTCTCCCTCGGTGATGAAACTGTTTCGCCGTTCCGCCTCAATCCGTTTGAAATCATGAAGGGCGTGAAAGTGCAAACACACCTCGATGCTCTCAAGTCGGTGTTCAACGCCAGCTTCGAGATGTATTCGCCCATGCCGCAGGTTCTGGAAAAAGCGCTCAACGCGATTTACTCGGTGCGGGGATGGGATCTCGTGCAAAACAAAAACCGGCGCCTGCCGCCCGGCGTCAATCCCGGCGATCCTGATTGCCCGCCGGAGATTTATCCAACAATGAAGGATTTGTTTGAAATCATCGATCCGATTACGGAATCGTTCGGCTATTCAGAAAGAATCGGTCCCGACGTGCAGGCGGCATTGAAAGCCAGGATCGGCTCGCTGCTCATCGGTGGAAAAGGGCAGATGCTGAACACGCGCCGTTCGATTCCTCCAGAGTTGCTGTTCGGGCGGCCGACCGTCGTCGAGCTCAAGATGGTTTCGGAAGACAGCGAAAAGTCATTCCTCATTGGTATGCTGCTTGTTTTCCTCTACGAGTATCGCGAAGCACTCGGTCCGCACGATCACTTGCAGCACGTCATGCTTATCGAAGAGGCTCACCGTCTCTTGAAAAACGTTCCTACAGGGCAGAGCGGTGAAACAGCCAACCCGGCCGGTAAGGCCGTCGAATTTTTCACCAACATGCTCGCTGAAATTCGTTCTTACGGACAGGGTTTCATCATCGCCGACCAAATCCCCAACAAACTGGCACCGGAGGCGCTGAAAAACACCAACCTCAAAGTCATGCACCGTATCGTCGCCGTGGACGACCGCGACTCCATGGGCGGTGCCATGAACCTTGACGATACCCAGAAGCGGCACGCAACGGCCCTCGGGCAGGGGCGCGCGCTGGTCTATGCTGAGAAGATGGAGCAGCCTTATCACCTGCAAATCATGTTCGACAAGACGAAGGAAGTGCCACCGCCGGAAACGCCAGAAGAATCTGACGAGGTGGTGCGTCAGGCGATGAAGGGGCTGAATATCGTCCAGACTTTCGACAGGCATTTGGGATGCAAATTCTGCCTGCACAGGTGCGACTCGGCAATCCTCGATACGGCGATACTCGTAGCCGACGACCCGCTGTTCCGCCAGGTGTACAACCGCTATGTGCTCTCGACACTCAAAGATCTGACGCAGCTCGTTCACTTCAGAGCACAAATAATTCACGAGATCCAGCGGGTTATCGGAGGCCGCGCCAGAACAGGAAATATCACGGGCATCACCTGGTGCGCGTTGACTCAGGCAACAGAACGTTATTTCGAGCGGAAAGGTGAAGAACATTATTGGTTCTACGATCAGGTGCGCGAGCAGCATCTGCGCTGGCTGAACCTTCTGAGACCGGCTTTCCAGCCGACTGAGGTCAACCGCCGATTAGACATCGCAGTTCTCCGCCAATGGCGCGACGATTTTCTCGAATTACATAAGCGTGATCAAGGTCCGCTGCCGACCTGCGGCCCCTGCACCTCGAAATGTCTCTACAGATTCGAGGTATCAGAGGTGGTGCGCGATCCGAAAATCAAATTCGACTTCAACTCATCAATCAATCGAAAAGACACGCCGGCTTCAGATTCCGCTGCCTGGTTCTGTCGACTGCTTACCGAGCGTCTCATCGGACAGGGCGACGTAGACCTCGCCTACTGTCTTGCAGTCCATCTCATAAAAGACCAACAACTTTCGACCGACGCCCAACTCGTTCTTCTGCACAAGGTAAGAACGGCTTTGGAAAACTTCCAGAATGAAGGAGAGGCTGAGCAGGGGCAAAATGCTTGATGACGAAGATAGAGAAGAGCAAACGAGTTCAAGCGCCACATCAAACACACCTGGTAACGAGCCACTGCCACTTATTGACGAGCTAGGTGTGCAAGATGTTGAGGTTCCTCTTGCATCATCAAGAGGCCGGATATTTTCAGCAGCGGGACGTTTCTCACCGCTTGCCGAATTTACAGAAAGAGAAGTCGTCCTGCATCCCCCGCAACTTCCTCTGCAGGACGGAAAGTTTGACGAAGAGATAGCTATCCGCGTGGACGAGCGTGGCATTCTGCTCGATGAGCTCGGCAAACCCAAGCACATCCCGGGAGCGAAATTTCGCGGCGCCTCTCTCTGGTGGCTCGGGGAAATGCAACCAGGAACGACAAAACACTACGTAGCCTGGTTTGACACGGAGGGTCGCCCCCACAAACTTTATGTGAACGGCGAGGCGCTCACCGCTGATATTGTCTTTCGACTGCGCAACAAGACGCATGACGGCGAGCTTACCTTTTTTGCAGACATTGACACGATATAGGGCCAGACTGCTCGGTCAATTTTGACGCTTGTCGGGCGGGAGAAAAACCGCTGAATTTCTCCCGGCTCCGGTAAACCGCGCGGGGACTGCCTCTCTCGCATCAGGTTGTCGGGCGGGAGAAAAACCGCTGAATTTCTCCCGGCAAGATCAACTTGGCAGGGCCACCCCAAGGACGACAGGTGTTTTATGCTCGAATTAGGCGGTGAGGCGCTTCCCGGCCAAGAACTTACGGCAGTATTCTTGCCAATTCGATTGCAGGTCGTTCTGGATAAGCTCTTGGGCGGCTGCCGCTGGGAGGTCGATTGGCATAGTCTTCTTGCGACCGTCTGGCGCAAACTCGTGGCGAACGGAAGTCGTATCGCAAACTTCGTAAGTCAGAATGGCGATCCATGTTTCTCCCGTGAGAACTTCCAGTTGCGTACGGATGCGACCGTCGGCAGTCTCTGAGTGGACAACTCTGCAGTTCTCGCCAAGCTTCTCGATGAGGCTGTTGAGAATCGTCTCTTCCACCCACTTCTGTTCGACTGGATCGAGATTCTCAGAAAGCAGGTTGAAGGATTGCACAGTGGTGCCGACTGTTCTTGGCGGCTCATCACTCATTGAAATAGTCGTGACATCGGAATCAGACGGGTCGGCGATGGGTTGGATGGGCAGCGCAGAGGGAGTCGATTGCACCTGCTGCAGCGCATGGTTGGTCGGTATCGGCAGCACTTCGCGTTGGATAGGAAGCGTAACTGCTTCAGGATCGACTTCAGTGACTGCGCCGAGCGGATAAGCGCAACCGGGGCACACGCTGGCATGGGCAGTAGTGAGACGGTGACACGACGGGCACTCTTTGCTGACAAGCTCGAACTTCGTTTGCACGCCCGAGGTCAGATTTCCATGATCGAGCCCATTCCGACGTTTGAACTCAGCAATCTCGTCTGCAGTAGGCAGAACAATCTGGGTACCGCGACGCAGCGCTGCAGTAGGTGCCCCTTTCTCATCTATCGTGATTGGAAGCTTGTTCTTCTCAGCCAGGAGTTTCCACAGCGCCACATCGCCCAGAGCTGGATGCTTCATTGCGATCGAGCGGAGCGTGTCGCCAAGGCGAACGTTGTATTGAATTCCTTGATTGACTGGCTTTCCGATAGGTCCCAATAAGCTCTCTACATTCGCTCTGCGCTGATCTGCAGCAGCCTTGGCTTCCGGGCTCATGTAAGTGACGGTGCCGTAAGTAGACTGCGATAGTTTCTGCTGTCGCCATTCTCGAATCTGTTTCGGGCTGGGCAGCGTAATCACGGAGTGTGGCTTGAGGATGTATACTCGTTTGCCGTTGACGATCTTCATTTCGATCTTGTCTTGGTTTAGCGCATATATCAATTCGGCGAGCTTCGGGTCACGCAGTTTCTTGCTGGCAATCGAGTCAAGAGTATCATTGGGTCTGACCACGTACTTCTGCTGCTTGTTGTCTTGCCTGATTTGCTCTTCTTTGCGCTGCTGCTCTTGCCAGAGGGCATCGGCACGTGCCTTGATAGCTGCCTCTTCGGCGCGGCGAGTGGCCAACGCAGTCAGCATGGCGTCGGTAAGTCGCTTGGCATTTTGCTCTTCTTTCTTTTGCCTTTCTTCTTCCTTCTCCTCGCGGCGACGACGCGCTTCCTCATCGCGCTCACGCTGCTCTTTGAATTGCTGTTCGCGCTTGTTGTAGTTCTCTAACTCCTGATCGCGCAATTCCGCGATGTATTCAGAGTGCCTGCGGTAGCCCTCTTCTTCTTGCTCCTTGTATTCACGAATTGTCTCAATCGCTTCAGAGTGCGCCTTCACTTCATTTTCACGAGCATCTTCGTGCCATTCCCTCTCCTCGTCCTTGATGTGTTGCATGAGAGTGTTGATGGCTTGTTGAGTTTCCGCCGCCATTACCTTGGCTTCAGCTTCGCTGACAGCTGCTTCTTCTTGAGCCTTGGCTGCTGCATACGCTTCCCTTACGGAATCGAGAATCTCGTCGTGGTCGAAGCGATCATCGTCACTGATTCTTCTGTCGACCTCTTCCAGAAGCGCGTGCGACTTCTCGTCTTCAGTAGCTGCCGGGCTTGGTGTCGCTGCTGTGCGAGTTGCCGCATCATGCTCGGAGCTCTGAGCCTTATTGTCAGCACGCAGCGGCTCGAATTGCATTGGAATGGTGGCAGCGAAGGCAGAAGGATCCTGTGCCGGTGCAGTTGTACTTTGAGACTGTACTGCCTGCGGTATTTGCTGCGCTTGAGGAGCGCCGTGAACGGAAGGTTGCGACTGCGGAGTTGAAGCTTGTACTTCATGCTGTGGCGGCTGCATGGATTGCGAACTTGAGATGGAAGCGGAAACGGTTTGCGGCGGCGTACCTTGTCCGCTGTTGAACGCTCCCATAGGCGAGGCTGTTGAAGACGTTACGGACTCGCTCGACACAGGTGCAGGCTGCGTCGGCTGTGTCGGCTGCACAGGCTGAACCAGTCCTTGCTGTATAAAGGCAGCCGCGGTGGTCGCGTCAATATTGATTGCAGGGGAAGGAGTGCCGAATCCACTCGTTGTTCCAGCAAATGTCGAAGTCGTCGAATCGGCAGGAATGTTGGTTGCGATTTGATTTTGAGTCTGTTTCGACGCGCCCTGGAATGTGGAGCCCGACACTTGCTGATCGTTAAGCGAGAAGGAAGGCTGATATCTGATCTGCGCACCGTCATTGGATTGACCAGTTAGATTGATATTCATCTGATCCAAACGATTGGGTGAAATGCTGATGCCGAGTTCGCCGCGATTGTTGATATCCAATTGAATCGGAGCTCTGGATCCGTCACCAAGCTTCGGCACTCCCTGCAGATCCAGCCCTCGAGTGGTTAGTGTGCCATCGATAGCAACGTCGCCGACTTGAACATTGACGCCCGGAATCGGGAGACGCGCAGCTTGCTCGGCAGAGACGTACTGAACCTTCGAACCGTCGGAGTTATAAACAAGACGTGAACCATCGGTGTTGTATATGACCTGCGTGCCGTCCGGGTAAACAGACTTGACGACTTGTCCAGTGTCATCCTTCCAGGTTTGCACGCCCTGGCGGTCTGTGACGACGACTCCATCGGTGGTTCGTTGGACGCCGTCGATTGGTCTCAATTCCTGGCGTTGTACTGGAGCTACCTGATCCGTTACAGGGACTTCGAAAAGGACCGGCTTGGACGGTACTACGTTCGTATCGCTTGTGCTGGCGACGGGTGCGCCGGTTCTTGGATCTGATGTAATGACAGTGCCAGTGTTCGTGGTGCTCGTGTTTGTGGTGTTGGTGACCTGCGTTTGGTTCGGATTTGAATTGATGGCAGTTCTTGTGCCGCCCGTCGGATCGGTGTTGGTGGCAGTTCTCGTCGTGCCTGAGGGATCCGTATTAGTGGCAGTTCTCGTAGTTCCGGTCGGTTCCGTGCTGGTGGCAGTTCTTGTGCCACCAGTCGGATCGGTATTGACCTTCTGAGCGCCTGTAGGATCCGCGTTCGTAGCAGTTCTTGTGCTGCCAGTCGGATCCGTGTTGACCTTCTGTGCGCCCGTAGGATCCGTGTTCGTAGCAGTTCTTGTGCTGCCAGTCGGATCGGTATTGACCTTCTGTGCGCCCGTAGGATCCGCGTTGGTGACTGTTCTCGTGGTGCCAGCCGGATCCGTGTTGGTGGCAGTTCTTGTGCCGACGGTCGGATCCGTGTTCGTAGCAGTTCTTGTTCCACCAGTCGGATCGGTGTTGACCTTCTGAGCGCCGGTAGGATCGGTGTTTGTAGCGATTCTTGTGCTGCCGGTCGGATCGGTGTTGACCTTCTGAGCGCCGGTAGGATCTGTGTTCGTAGCGGATCTTGTGCTGCCAGTCGGATCGGTGTTGACCTTCTGTGCGCCCGTCGGATCCGTGTTTGTAGCAGTTCTTGTGCCGCCTGTCGGATCCTGCTTCGCAAGCGTTGGATCCTGCTTCGTTCCGCTCGTCGGATCTTGCTTCGCGAACGTTGGATCCTGCTTCGTTCCAGTCGATGGATCTTGCTTCGCGGATGTTGGATCTTGCTTCGTTCCAGTTGTCGGCTCTTGCTTCGTTCCGGTCGTTGGTTCTTGCTTCGTTGTTCCCGCAGTTCCGGTAGTCGGATCCTTCTTCGTCCCAGTCGTGGGGTCTTGCTTCGCGAGCGTTGGGTCTTGCTTCGTTCCGGTCGCCAGATCCTGCTTCGCGAGCGTTGGATCTTGCTTCGTTCCAGCCGGCGGCTCTTGCTTCGTTCCAGTTGTCGGCTCTTGCTTCATTCCGGTCGCCGGATCCTGCTTCGCAAGCGTTGGATCTTGCTTCGTTCCGGTCGCCGGATCCTGCTTCGTTCCAGTCGTCGGCTCTTGCTTCGTTCCGGTCGCCGGATCCTGCTTCGCGAGAGTTGGATCTTGCTTCGTTCCGGTCGCCGGATCCTGCTTCGCAAGCGTTGGGTCTTGCTTCGTTCCGATCGCCGGATCCTGCT
>DATNRC010000075.1:0-13800 GCA_036703705.1 Candidatus Obscuribacterales bacterium | reverse complement strand
CCCGCCGCTCCCCCAAACCAGCACACAGTCAGGATCGGTTCCTGAAGAGCGGCTCCACAAAACAACATCGTAATCACCCTTCACAAGATAACGGTTGCGCAAGGCAGAGAACTCCACTACCTCCACTTCAGCAAGAATGTGATTCTTTCTTAGTTGGCTGGCGACACACTGGGCAACTTCCGTGAAATCCTTCGCTGTTTTGAGCTTGAACGCCAGCAATTGGCGTTTGCCTTTGACTGTGCGTTCCCAGCATGCATTCTTGACCTTGAACCCGCAGCGGAACAAGAGGGCGCTTGCTCCTTTTGGATCGAAGCGGAGAGCAGGAATTTCCTTGTCATAGGCCCACCTTCCAGGCGGGAAGTCGGTATTCGGCAGCATTGCCCAACCGCGCAGCACCTTTTCTACGAGCGCAGCACGATCGATCGACATGGCAATCGCCCTGCGAACATCCCTTTCGTCCCACGGCTCGCGCTCCAGGTTGAAGCCCAGGTAGATCGTCCGCGAGCCGCTAAACGACTCGATCTTAAGCGATTTGTTGCGACGGAGAAAAGCGTCGTAGGAGGGTGCATCCACCTGCGCAACGTCGATATCACCTCTGTTTACAGCCAAGGAAAGCAGGCTCATTTCCGGCACCAGGCGCCAGATCAATCGCTTCACCTTCGGTTTCTCTCCCCAATAATGCGGATTAGCCTCGAATACAAGCTCAAGGCCTGATTCCCAGCGGCGCAAAATAAAAGGCCCGCTCGACACGGGCTTGCGGCTTAGAACTGCCTTCCCTCTGTCGGCAGACTTGAGCAAACGAGAAGGCAAAATTCTCAGCTCCACAAGGCGAGCCAAAAGCGGCGCGCACGGTCGCGAGAGCTCGAGCGTAACTTCATCCGGTTTTGTGAGCAAGATGCGCTTCAAATCCCTGTAGTCTTCCCGATAGGGCGAATATTTGGAAGAAGCCAATCGCAGCGACTCCATCACATCATCAGCTGTAATTGGCTGCCCATCAGAGAATCTGGCCTTCGACCGCAGCTTGAACCGATAGGTCAGCCCATCCTTGCTTACCGAAAAGCTCTCGGCAAGAGCCGGCACGACTTCGAGTGCGGGGTTGTACATCACAAGCCCCTGGTAAACGAGCGTCTGCGCGTAGTAAGACGCCGAATCAAGCGCTCTCAGGGGAAAGAAACCAACCGGCTCCCAGCACATGCCAAAGACGACTTGCGACCTTTTGCTGCTGCCATTTTGCGAAAGCGCATGGGCTTCCCAAAAGGCGAAAGCTGCGGCCATGAGCAGGCTGACTGCCAAGAGCCCTTCCGGCAGCCTGGTGAAAACAGTCCATTTCCCGGCGCCCTCTTTGCCGCGCCCAAAGACAAGAAGGCTGACATTCTCTGCCTCTGGGTTTTCTCGGAAGGATGGAGCGTCACCTTTCTTGGTCACAATTCCTGGGCGGCTGAAGACTGACCAGCAGAGGTCAGTATCCGCTTCCTTGCGAGACAAAATAGAAGCAGGCGAGCATGACAAGCATGGCGCTTGTAACTCCCAGCCAGAAGCCGGCGACAAGAATTTGCCAGACGATAAGCGCTTGCCTGGCAGTGAGACTGATCATGATGCCGAGGCGGTTGATGATGTAGAAGATGACGGCGCCGACCGTGAAAAGAAGCGGCAATAATTTGATGCCCGGCGGGACTGGAACGCAGACCGCCATAACGAGGCTGAGGATGCAAAGAACAACAAGCGCGATAGTAACGTAATCTGAAAACCGCTGTTTGACGTTTTCAGCCACCGAGGCTTCGTTGACGTGCTTGAGCGCGCGGAAGAAGTTGGTCAATCCCTGGCGTCTGGGCATGCCACCTGCTTCTGCCGCACCCTCGCCTCCCGACGTGGACTCCATTTTTGGTACATCGGACTCAGCCACGCATTAACCCCTTTGTTCGCTGGAACTCCCTCTAATATTATCAAGCCCCGTGCGATTCGTGAGTAAACTATGGAAGTAAAGTGAGCGGAAAGCCAGTGAGCGAAACGGGAAAAGATCCTCAAGTCTGGGCTCTGGTCTTGCATTGGCGAGGCGCGGAGCTGACACGCGAGTGCCTAAAATCCCTCGCTGGGGTTGGCTATCCCGGATTGACTGTGCTTCTGGTCGATAACGGCTCCGACCACAATGATGGCGCGAAGCTAAAACAGGAATTCCCTTCGATTGAGCTCTTGCGGCTCGATGCCAACCTGGGTTTTGCAGGGGGATGCAATGCCGGCATGATGTATTGCATGGAGCGGGGAGCTGAATTTATCTGGTTGCTCAATAACGATACGAAAGTCACTGAAGAAGCTCTTTCGCTTCTTATGAAGCAGGCGATCGAACACCCTCAGGCAGCCGCTTTCGGTGCCCTCATGGTGGACGATCTGTTATCAGCCAAAAGCGACGGCAATGGAGCGAAGATTAGGAGCGACGGTGAGGCGCCAAGAAGTGACGAACCTTCAAGATCGTCAGCAGGGTTAAACGGGAACGAGAGCGAGAGAGAGAGCGAGAGCCAGAGCGCGGCTGTGGCCGATAAAGCGCAGCACGCTCTTTTCGGCAAGAACACAAGGAGCGGGCGCTATCACGGCGCACAAGATGCGCGGCCTAAGACCGCAGGAAACGGGCGGGGCGAAATCGATTTTGTCAGAGCCAAAACTTTTTTGCGCAGCGACTTTTCCGGTCGGGTGGTGGATTGCCAGTGGCTCTCAGGATCCAATCTTCTCTTGCGCTCGTCGGCCCTGCAAATGGCAGGTCTTTTCGACGAAAGCTACTTTCTCTATTTCGAGGATACGGAGCTTTGCCACAGGCTTCGGCTGGGCGGCTGGTCCTGCCTTCTTGTTCCGGATGCCATAATCGAGCATACAGGCAATGCTTCCACTGACGGAAAGCGCAGGTTCTGGCGAGATTACTATTACACGCGCAATCGCCTGCTCTTTTTCACGACCTACCTCAAGGGCGCAAAAAGCATCCCCGCATGCGCCTTCATATTCGCGCACCTTTTGCGCCATGCCATCGTTCTGCCATTTCGGGGCGAAAGGGGCCGCTGCCAGTTAAAGGCCGAGATGCTTGGCGCCCGCGACTTTATCTGTCGCTCCTTCGGTAAAGCACAGTGTCTTGATTGGTGCGACTAAGCATTCGGCCAACCATTTGCGCGCTTGTCCATTGCTGCCTACGCCTTGGCGCTGCAGGCTCATGCCGATCGCGGGCGAAAAGGGCCGCTGCCAGTTAAGGCCGTGCCTCAATCGCGGCCGGCTTCGGCCTCTTCAGGCTCTTCAGCTTCCGCCTCATCGGACTCCTCTTCGAGCCCGTATTCGGCTTCTTCAGGGGAGAATTCATCGCTCTCATCTTCGCCGTCACGTTCGTCTGCGGCGCCGTCACCGGGCAATCCGCGATAGGTGATGACGATATGGCGATTGGCTCCTTCGCCTTCGCTCTCTGAAGCCAGTTCTTCAAAATTCTCCTGCAGATACTTATGCACTATGCGCCTTTCGTAAGGAGACATGGGAATCAGCGAAACGCGGTCTGATTCACCGTTGAGAACAGCCACAGCAGCTTTCTTCGCCTGATCTTCCAGATTTCTTCTCCGCCGCGACCGGTAGTCGAGAACGTCGACCACGAAAGGGTTTTGATTTGCTTGGTTGGTCTTGCACATTTGCCTGACCACAAATTGGAGAGCCTCCAGCGTCTGTCCGTTGCGTCCTATCAACAATCGAGCATCATCGGCCTTGCACTCGATGCGGTAGCAGATTGTCGTGTCGTCGATGTCCTCCTGGGCGACGGTTGCCTCAATGTCAAGGATGGCCAATATTTTCTCCAGATAGGTTCTGGCATTCTCTTCGGTGAAATTAACTAGATTCATGGCTTTACTTCTTCTTTTTCTTGACTTTCTGCTTTTCAGCTGACACTTTCAACTTCTCGCCCGGCTCCGCGTCCTTTGCTACTGCGGCTATTTGCTTTTCAGGGGGCTTTTCTTTTCCTCTCTCTGCTGCGGCACCTTGAGATTTCTTCGCTTCACTCTGTTTGCCGCCTTTCCCCGATCCGGAGCTGCTTGGACCGCTGGAGCCTCCCGAGCCCGGCTTCCCTTTTGAGCCACCGGTCGAGCCGCCGCCTGAAGCGGGGGGCTCATCCGTGTCTACGACGCTTATGACATCTGGAACCGGCGTACGCATGATTATCCATGTTTGCAGCGTCTGAAAGACGTTGGAGACAACCATATAAAGATACACGCCCGTAGGCAGGGGAATAAAGAAAAACATTGCCGTCACAGCAATTGGCATCGTCTTCGCCGTCTGTTGCTGGATGATTTGCTGTTCGTCCAGCTCGGACTCCGGAACTTTTGGCGTCGACGGCATGGAAAGCTTGGATGACAGATACATCGTCACGCCAAACAGGATTATCAGCGCCAGACAATCGAAATTTGCCGGCTTGAGAAGATCAAGACCGGATGCTACTTTGCCAAGACCCATGATTGGTCCGAACTGCTCGTCTTTAGCAATGCCCTTAACTACTGCCTGGACGTGATATTCGCCTGCTTTGCTGAATGTGGCGTGACCCTGCTCGTCAATGGTAGCGGGAGGATTATCCTTCTCCTCCGGCTTCAAATTGGCAATCTTCCAGGTGACGCTGAAATCCTGCGGCAACTTGCCGTCAACAGCACGGGTGCCAAAGTCGATGCTCTGTCCTTCGACGACTGTAGATTCACCAGGGAACACTATGACCTTAGCGAGCTCTCCTTGAGTAGATACATAGGGGCTGTTGTTGTTGGATGTCTCCTGTCTTTTGACTTGCGCCGCATCCTGTTGCTTGACGACATTCACTTTGACATCGACCGGTTTGTCACCGAAAGGCGGTCCTGTGAAGGTGGCAAAGAGAGCAAAGAGAATGGGCAACTGAACAAGGGTAGGCAAGCAACCGCCCATCGGGTTGACCCGGTTTTTCGTGTAAAACTCCATCGTTTTACGTTGAAACATTTCCGGGTCGTCTTTGTACTTAGCCTGGATCGCCTTCATGTGCGGGCTCAGCTGCGACATCTTCTGCATCGAGCGAGTCGACTTCACGACCAGCGGCCAGACGAGCACTCTAATCAGCAAAGTCAAAAGCACGATCGCCCAGCCATAGCTGTGCGTCATTTTCTGGAAGTATTCCAGGATGGGGATCATGAACTGATACGTAATGTCCACTTGGTTTCCTCTTAAATCGATTCTTCAGGTTGCGCTTTGCATTTGACCGCCAGGCGCAAGAGCTCAAGTGCTCGCTGAAAGCGCAGCCGGGGCAGAGTTTCAGGAACTTCGTCTATGCCGCCCTCGTGAAACGGATGGCATTTGAGGCAGCGTTTGATGCCCAGAAAACAGCCTGCCACAAGACCGTGACGGACAATAGCGTCGTTAAGGTATTGCGAGCACGAAGGGTAGAAGCGGCAAGCCGGCCTGCGAAAGGCCCTGGTTTTTTGCCAGAGCTTAATAGCGGAAAGCAGTGCAGTCTTTACTTCAATCACCGGATTTGCCCTCACCCGGGGCAACAGTTTTGATCATCGCTTTTTTAGGCCCGACACCGAATTTGCTTTCGGCTTTCTTAAGGCAATCTTTGACCGTATCGACGATTTCATTCCAGCTGGCGCTCAGGATTTTCGTGTGCAGCACCCATACCAAAACGTACCATTGATCCAATCGGCAGGTCTCGTTTCCGGCGTCTTGTGCTACGCCCGCTTCACCTCTCACCAGTTGTCTTTGTCTTCTGGTCAACAGTCTGTATGCTTCGCGCAGGCGTCGCTTCGCTCTATTACGTGCGACAGCGCTCTTGCAAACCTTTTTCGCGGCCACAAACCCAACGAAAGGCATTCTCGGCTTTAGCGGCGCTCGCTTATCTCGCTCTCTGGCGCGCGGCACCACATACAGCGTGACTAACGGCGTCGAGATGCTCTTTCTGGCTGAGTAGGCTCTCTGAAACGCACTGGCTCGGCGAAGGCGCTCGTTAGCCGGAAGCAACTCTCAACCTATACGGAGAGGCGATAACGCCCTTTGGCGCGACGAGCTTTGATTACCTTTTGACCTGATTTGGTGGACATTCTCTTCAGAAAGCCGCTTCCTTTCTTCACTTTGATGAAAGATCCGCGCAAAGTTCTTTTCATTGGCGTAAACTCCTGGCCGAGCCAACCTTTAAAAAATCTTGGCTAACTACAAATAAGTAGCTATGCTATCATCTCCAGACAAGACTTCGCGCCGGTCCTCATGCAGGGCTGGGTAAAAAAATTCACGAAATGGTCGGAGCAATTTCCGGCTATCTTTTTCTTCAGCAGACGACGTCACCGTTTATTGGACGCTCAAATCTGCCTGGCGTGCGGATTGGCATCATTTAGCCCTTCGTCTCACCAGAGAGCAGAAAGCCGGCAAGGGAGATTATTTTTTGTCGTTAATCCTTGGGTAGTTCTTCAAACACGGTAATTCTTCAAACGGTTTTCTTCACAGAAAAATAATGGGGTTTCGGCAATGATGACCAGACAGCGCGAGGATGTGCGTTTGCTCAAATCGGCCGAAGAAGTCTGGTCACAGGTCCAACAAATTCTGGCCAAAAAGCTCAATGTGCCTAAATACATGAGCTTCGTCGCACCAGCAAAGCTGGTCGAGCTCACTGAATCACAGGCGACGCTCGCGGCGCCCAATGACTTTACGCGCGACGTGCTTGCCGCCGACCACGCAGCGCTTATCAAAGAAACACTCTTCCTTGTCACCCAGCAAAGGCTTGACTTACGGGTGATTGTCGACGCCTCCCTGGCGCGAGACCGCTACACCGCATCAGTAGCCAGCATCGCGGTGGCAGCTCCGATGGGCGAGGGGGACGATGCAGAAAAGTTGCCGGCAAGAGAGCCGCAACCGGCTCTTGGTGCTTCTTTCAACGGCAACGCGGTTTCACGCTCGAATCTCAATACGAAATACACTTTCGACTCTTTTGTGGTCGGTTCGCACAACCGCTTTTGCTATTCGGCCGCTCAAGCGATAGTGCAGAAACCGGCTGAGGCATACAACCCGCTTTTCGTATACGGCGGTGTCGGGCTCGGCAAAACCCATTTGATGCAGGCTATCGGCCATGAGGTATTGCTCATGTGGCCGAACAAAGTGGTTCGCTACATGACTTGCGAACGTTTCACAAACGAGCTCATCAACTCCATTCGCGAAAATCGTATGGTTGACTTTCGCAAAAGATATCGTCAGGTAGACGTTCTTTTGATGGACGACATTCAGTTTATCGCCGGCAAGGAATCTACTCAGGAAGAGTTTTTCCACACTTTCAACACTTTGAGAGAAAACGGCAGCCAGATCGTTTTGTCCTCTGACAGAGCGCCAAAAGCTATATCGCTTCTGGAAGAACGCTTGAGGAGCCGTTTTGAATGGGGATTGATAGCCGATATGTCGCCGCCCGATCTGGAAACGCGCGTCGCCATTCTGCACAAGAAGTGTCAGCTGGAGAATATGCGAATTTCCGATGAGCTGATCGAAATGATTGCCTCAATGTTCACTACCAACATTCGAGAGCTGGAGGGCGCGCTCATACGGGCAAATGCATACAGCAGCCTCACAGGAACGCCATTGACTGCCCAGACATTACGACAACTGTTTCAACCGGAAACAGCCGCCAAAGCGCAGAAATCATTGACAATTGAAGCAATAATCGATGCCGTCGCCGAACACTATCGCATCGAGCCAAGTGAGATCCGATCATCAAAACGTTCTCAGGATCTGACGCTTCCCCGACATGTTGCCATGTATCTGGCTCATGAATTGATGAACATGAGTTATCCAAGAATCGGGCAATGCTTCAGCAATCGCAAGCATACATCCGCTCTATATGCCTTCACGCGAATCAAAGAGGCAATTGCCGAAGACCTCGATTTAGCCGAGTCCATCAAGCAAATCACCCGCCGTTTGAGCGCTTGAGTGCCTGTAGAAAAACTGTCGAAAAGCTGTCCAGATCGTGTCATTTGTCTGTGCGATGCGAAACTGTGTTCTTCCCTTCAAATCCAATTCCGCACATCAACTGCACAGGAAACTTACAGGCTCGATCCGTTCATAGCAAGGGTTTCAAGACTTATCTACAGAAACGCCAGCCGCCTACTTCTTCTATTTATCTAAATTACTATCCAGGCAATAACAGCTACAACCAAAGAAAAGAGGCGAATTGGCGTTTGCAAAATCCAAACTTGTGCGAGCAAAGCGGATTAGCAAGAGGGAGCGAAGCGAACGAACGGCTGAGCTTACCAAGCGCCGCATATCAACACTGAAGACAGACCATGAAATCGGTTAAATAACTCAGTTAGATCACGCAGATCAACATGCCAATCTGAAATAATGAGCGGAGCTTATTTGTGTTCTCAGGCTGAGAGGTAGAAGAATATGCACTTTGATGTCCAGAAGGACGTACTCGTCAAAGCGCTCAGAGACGTCACAAGCGCGGTAGCCACTCGAGTTGTGCAACCGATTCTCAGCAATGTTTTGATCGAAGCGCGCGACACCTCGACGATTCAATTCCAGGGCACGGATCTGGACATAACCATCGAGACGCGCACGCAAGGACATGTGTATATACAAGGCGCCATCACCCTGCCAGGCAAGAAATTGCTCGAGATAGTGAGCAAATTGCCCAACAAAGTGGTGACGTTCCAGGTCGATAAAGAAACGCTTGAAACTACTGTCACATGTGAGCGTTCCAAATTCACAATTACTGGCCTTGCCGCCGATGATTTTCCGAAGCGCGTGGACAGCAAGTCATCTGAGGGAGTCCTCATGCCTTCGGATGTTTTGCGACGCTCCATCAGCCAAACTGCGTTTGCGGCCGCAGGATATGACGCCAGCAGTGTTCTGGGCGGTGTTTATCTCGCCATCAACGAAGGTGTTTTTGAGTGCACAGCCACAGACGGAAGCCGTCTTGCGCATCGCAGAGAAGAATTGAACGTCACGGCGGCCGTGGCAAAACGTTCTGAAGATGGTAAAGAATTGGAAGCGGAGACAGAACGGAAAACCAATACGGCAACTTTGGACCGACCTGCATTCCTGAAAGCCATCATTCCCGCAAGAGCGTGCAGCGAAGTAGCGAAAATTCTCGATGCTCAGGAAGACACGGCAAAGTCAGGGGCAAAGGCAGGATCTGCCGGCGCCTTGAATGAAGTGCGCCTCTCTCTCGTTGGCGGACAGATTGTGTTTGAAACAGAGACGCACTATCTCTCTTCGCGGCTCATCAATGGCGAATATCCGCGCTATCACGAGCTCTTCCCGAATGAATACAAGTATCTTGCTCACGCTGAGCGCGACGAGCTCATTTCCGCCATCGAGCGCGTTGCGGTGATGTCGGATGACCGCACGCACCTTGTGAAGATTCACTTTGAAGGTGACACCATGCAAATCACTGCTAATACGCCTGATGTGGGTCGGGCGCAGGAAGAAGTGATGGTGAAATTCGAAGGGCAAGTGTTGGACATCGCCGTCAATGTGCGCTATTTGACTGATGTTTTACAGCGTTTGCCCGGCGAACAAGTACGCCTGGAAATGACCGGCGCCCTCAAGCCGATCATAGTGAAGTCGGTGGACGACGAGAAGTACAAATATTTGCTCATGCCAGTGCAGGCGCGCTGATCAGACTGAGCACAACCCGCCTTGGATATTGTCAAGCGTACGCTTTCAGGATTGCTTGCCTGGCCGCTGCCAGCAATGTGATTACATTCTTGGTTTGAAGGTTAAACAACATCGAATTGTTCTTTGCCTATTGATGTCCAGAGCTTTAGGCTGCAATGCAAGATTCGTGATTGCAGCATGAGAGGGTGGACCAAGCGCTGCGCTGAAAAGACAAGCCAAAATCATCGTTCAACACGCCGCAAGAGGCAGAGACGAGTGGAGAGGTTCGTTGCCCATGGCAATGCGGGCCGAAATCTGACTCGTTTCTTTGTGACATAGCGGCAATCTCGATCTTGAACATGACGGAAGAGATAGAAACGAGCGGAGATGTTCGCTTTGCCTGGCAATGCGGGCCGAAATCTGACTCGCTTCTGTGTGACTCTGCGGCAATCTCGATCTTCAAAGAAGAACCGGAAAAAATTCTCATGGCAAAGGAGGTTTATGCCTTTGAAGTTAAACCGCTGGAACGCGGTTGTCGGCATAGCGCTAGTCGCTTTCTTGTTTGCAATTATGGTGTTGCACAAGGGTGAATCCGGGAGGAGCTCACAACAGGTTGTCTATCCGGAGCAGATCAAATTCAATTACCCGCCTGATTCGATTGAAAGCGTCCTGGCTGACAGCAACGGCGAAGTTTATTCGTACGTCGATCCGGCAGGCGGCCGTTGGAACAAGGGCCCGAATAACGTGTGGACGAGGCTTTATGGCGACGGCAACGTCGACGAATTCTCCTCCAAATGGACGGGACGTGTGCGCATCGATGACAAATACAACGTATGGCTGACAAATGAGAGCGAATGGTCGCAGACAGTTTTCTATAACGACGGCTCAGTGGTGACGCGCACGGCGACATCAGCGAGCGTTCATTACCCCAACGGCATGGATAGACAATTCGATCTCGAAGGGAGCAAAGTGCTGCGATGGGTAGAGTACCGAGACGATGGCATGTTTGTTTGGAGAAGGAGCGATGGTGGTAAGTTTCGCGAATTTGTTTACAGCGAGCATGATGACGGCAAGCCGACTGGAGACTTCATCAATGCAGACCAATTAAGCTTTGACGACGATGGAACGTTCTGGACCGACTATGGTGGCCACATGAAGATTGCTCATCTTCGGACTGGAGCTGTCGTGCGCATGGGGTCGCATGATCTGGCCAAATCCGACAGCAAGCCACAACCCTGAAAGGTTAGCCAATTCCATGTTTCGGATGACCCTGCGCAGACGTAGAGACTGCGCTCTTGACGCTTCTCCATCTGGAGAGTCGACTCCTGGTGCGCTTCCGTTTGCAGACATACGCTAGCGCCGCTAGCTCTGAAACCCGAAACAAGTCGTCAAGGATTGGCTCAGCCTACCAAAATGTCGTAAGTTGGACTTAATCCCTCCTTATCCCATCTGGACCTAAGACCAAGTACGAGAAGCGCTGAACGACTGAGGCTCGAAGCTTGATGACGATTGCCGCGGCTATCGCCTGGAGCTTCACTGGTTTGGCGCTTTCTCTCATCGTCGGCACAAAAGCCGAAGCGAGGGAAGCAACAACAATGAACAAACGTTCCAAAATACCAGCCACGGCATCGCAGGGATGCGATAAGGCTGCGCCAATCAGCATCTTTACCAGACTCACGGATGAGCCGGTATTGAAGCCGCGATCGGGGCTTTTCGATTCAGCCGGCGCCTACAATCCGGCGGCAGCGAAAGTCGGGCGCAAAATCGTCTTACTCTATCGCGCGCAGGACGACAAAGGGACCTCCTACGTCGGTTATGCGGAAAGTTCTGACGGCATCAAGTTCAACGCAAGGCCGCAAGCAGTTCTCAGTCCAGAAGCGGATTACGAAAAGGACGGCGGCGTAGAGGATCCTCGCCTGCAGAAGATAGGCAGCCTGTATTACCTGACTTACACGGGCTACAACAAGAAAGATGCCCAGCTCTGCCTGGCTGTGTCCCGCGATCTCGTCAACTGGGAGCGCAAGGGCGTAATCATGCCGGCCGGCAAAGGCTCGTGGAATGTGCGATGGACCAAATCTGGTGCCATCGTGCCGCGCAAGATCAACGGCCGCTACTGGATGTATTACATGGGTGATGGTGCCAACGGAGGAAACGACCAGATGGGATTGGCATCATCAGAAGACCTCATCCACTGGCAAGACGCCACCAGCGAGCCGGTTCTCAAAAGGCGCGCCGGCAAATTCGACTCTCGTGTAGTCGAGCCTGGGCCTGCGCCAATCATGACGAAGGACGGAATTCTCCTCATCTACAATGGTGCCGACGACAAACTCGTTTATCGGGTGGGTTGGGTACTGTTCGACAAGAAGAATCCTGCGCGGGTGATCGCTCGCTCTGACGAGCCACTTCTCAGTCCGGAGCATGATTGGGAGAAAGTGGGGCAGGTGCCCAACGTCGTCTTCGTTGAAGGCATGGTGCGGCGCGGTTCGGAACTGCTGTTTTACTACGGCGGAGCTGATACCACAACTGGTGTCGCATCTGCGAGACTGACGCGTTGACACTGCCGTAACGGCGAGACTGAGTTGTGGAACTGGGGTTCCCCCCATTTGGTAGACAGCGGTCTAGGGCCGAGCCGCTCTAGGCCGCTTTCTTACCCTCCATGAGGGCGGCGATCTGTCAAGGCCCAGTTTTTTTCTGGGATTTTGGTCATTTCAGACATGGAAAAGAGAAGAGGGAGTCCTCTTCTCTTGTGCATTTTGTGATCTTGGACGCATTTTTCGCAAACGGCCTAGTCGGTTTGACTGGCACACGCTTCCATTCGTAATCAGCTTGAAGTGGCTGTTACAGCGAATTGGGTCCGTGCTGGGCCGGCATCATTCTTTAAAACGGACTCTACATCTAGCGATATAGGTACAGGTCGAAAGGCGGCCTAGCCCAGCGTCATCTTCTTCTCATCGAATTCTGTTTTGTCCCTCAACACGTGAAACGCGATTTCGGCAATGGTACGTGCGATTGCGACTATCGCTGCTCTCTTCCCTCTGCGCTTCAGAATCGCGCTGTAGCGCAGTCTAAACGGTTTGGAGATCCTCACTGCCATCCAGGCGTCTTGGACGAGGATTCGCCGCAATAATCCTGGTCCTTGTTTGGTAATACGACCTAATCGTATCGTGTCAGAACTGGCGTAGAGCCGTGGAACCAGGCCAATGTAGCCAGCAACGTGTCGTGCGCTCTTGAAGCGATTGATGTCACCGAGCTCTGCCAGTAACATTAGTGCCGAAATGTCACCCACTCCTGGAATAGTCTTCAACCGCTGTATATCAGGATCTTCCTTCGCGATTTGCAGAAGCGCACGGTCAGCATCACCCATGTGCTCCTCGAAAAAATCGACGATACCAAGGCACTCCTGCAGCTGCTGGTGCCGCTCTGGCGATAACCTACTTTGCTCCTGCAACCAATTACGACCCATCGCCGAACTTAGAAGTGCGCCTTTGTTCTCTTTGTCCAGGATTGCATGGGCGACGTTCTTGTACTGCGTCCTCGACCGCATTAGCTTTGTCCGCCATCGTAACTTCTCCCGAAGAACTCGTTCGTTCTTCGTGGGTTGATAGCAGACTGGCAGATAGTTGCGCGCCACCAGGTCCATCAGAAATTTGCTGTCAATCTTGTCGTTCTTCTTGGCGCTGTCTGCAATCAGTCGTATCACACGGGTGTTTCCAACTCGTACCTCGCTGCCGCATTTCTTCACGAGATCAACAAACCACTCATTACCTCGACAGTTCTCGATTGCGCAAATCAACGGGCCGTGCTCCAGAAAGAATCTCGCAACATCATCTTCCCCGTTCACTAGCTTGTGCTGGCTGAGAACAGCGCCCTCCTTGTTGCCAAGCGTGATGACAGAAAAGCGCTTGTGAAAGTCGATCCCTGCAAACACTGCTTTTGCCGTAACGGGGCCGATGTCAGCAATTCTAGAACCGGTTATTCTCGATTTGGACGTGGTAGATCTACCCATAGGGAAATCCTCCATACAGGGCATTGTGACTGGGTTTCAACTGTTCACTGGGCTATGGTTCTTACGCTCATCATGCATCCAGGCGTACTTTACTGCAGGGCTTTTGCAAAGTACGCCGCTGCTTTTTTTAGTATCTCGATCTCTTCCTTAAGCCGTTTGTTCTCGTTCTGAAGCTGAATTAGCTCGCCCAC
>DATNRC010000074.1:0-9577 GCA_036703705.1 Candidatus Obscuribacterales bacterium | reverse complement strand
AATATTTTGTCCGCTCCTGCTTCAACAGCTTCCCTCACTTCGTCTGGCGTCGTCGTTTCGATTTCGACGCATACGCCGGGGAAGCTATTCCTGGCGGCGCGAATTGCCGGGGCGATCCCTCCTGCGAGGCGGACGTGATTGTCCTTGATCAAGATTTGATCGAAAAGACCAAAGCGATGGTTCGTTCCACCTGCCGCCAAAACGGCCAATCTGTCGAACACCCGCAGCCCGGGCGCCGTTTTACGCGTATCAAGAATTGCTATTCCAGTGCCCTTCGCCTTGTCAACATATTTGCGTGTGGTCGTAGCTATGCCGGACATGCGCTGCAGCAAATTGAGAGCCAGTCTTTCGCCGGTCAAAACACTGCGGGCGCTGCCAGTTATCCTGGCCAGCTCGATTGGTTGAGCATGTATGTAGCGGCCGTCTTCAATCAAGGGAGCGACTTGCACCTGCGGATCGAGCTCATGAAAAACGCGCTGCACGACGGAGAGACCAGCAATCACGGCGGGAGCTTCTTTAAGAACAATGCTTGCTTCGGCGATTTGATGTTCGGGCACTGTGGCTCTGCTTGTTAAATCGCCATCAGTGCTCAAGTCTTCGCGCAGCGCCAATCTGATGGACTCAGTAATAAGGCTCTCCTGGTGCTGCCGCCATTTTGCTTGTGGCGCCTTGAGTGTGGTGAGGGAAGAAGAAACAACCATTGTGAAAACCTCTTTTCGCGCCCTATTTGCAGGATCTGTCGGTTTCTCTACCGTTTTACGATAACCATGCAGGCTAAGTAATTGTTTTTGTTACGTTATAGCATGAATCGCTTGATTTGTCCACTGGAAACTGGCATCGGTGCTCTCGATAGAAGGAATTTCCATATATTGTGGTCTTAATGGTCGTAATACATTTAAGCTTTGCTCCTGGCTCGACCGTAGTAGCTACGCTGTTAACTTTTTGATATGAGCGTTATATATACGATTACTGCTATATGGAGGCCAGGGAAAAATGTAATCATTCCAATGTTGGCGATGCTGGAGTAAGATATTGGGGAGGTTGGGGACGAGCGGCACTGTGCCGTTCCTTCATGGTTATGGTGGTCTTGGGGAACCTTTGATGCACATGCGTTGTTTGCCGCCGCTGTTTTGCCGCCTTTTCTCCATCTGTCTTGTCGTCTTCTCCTGGTCGGCCGGCAGCGCCACCGCATACGAGTCCGACGTCGTGTACAACTTGCGAAAATCCCGCGATGCTCTACTCAGCCAGAGGCAGGAATTGCTTAATGCTTCGGCTCGTATTTCTCAGCAGATACTCCAGCTGCAGCAACAGAACGACCGAATCAATGCTTATCTGCGCGATACGGACGCCGCGCTCCGCGATGTAGAAATTTCTTTGCGAACCGCGAAATGACGTGGGGGTGTGACCAATGACCAGCTTAAATCCCACTTTAAAAGTTCTTGCCCTGCCCATCCTTTTTATAGGTGCGTGCAGTTTTGCAGGATTTTTGCCAGCTGATGCGGCGGAGCCGGAAAAATGCCAAATCAGTTGCATCGAACCGCATGCAGCCTGCACGGAATCGGAAAAAGTGATTGAAACTTTGAAGGAGATTACAGCTGCCCTCAACGATGGCGACTTGGAAACTGTTTCTTCTTATCTGGATGATGGCTGCACAACCTTTGATAAGGGGACGAAGAAGCTCATTGTTGGCAAGCAGGCCGTGCTGGACGACCTGAAGAGGCGAATCGCGGCGCATAATGCCACCTCCCAGGAGCCATTGAAGGCTTACACGATTGATCATCCGTATGCCAAAGTGAATGGAGACGTGTGCGTCGTCACTTTTGTCGCGCACAAAGAATACGGAGGAAAGCATCCAATGAAGATGGAATCCCGCTGTACTGATATATTTGTACGTCGTGGAGAGAAATGGAAGAAACTTCATTACAGAAGCGATTGGAAACGGGCAAAATAACTTTGGGATACTTGGTTGACCTGCGAGCTGCTGGAAATTAATGATTAGTCAGTGGGAAAAGTACAAAGATTCTGCAGAGCAGCTCGTGCAGATGGGCCGTTTTGCGGAGGCCGAGAACTTCTGGATGCTTGCCGTGAAGGAGGCCGATAACTTTCCCGAGCAAGATCCCAGGACCACCTATACTCTGGACCGATTGGCCGATTGCTTTGTCAAGCAGCAACGCTTCGCCGAGGCAGAGCAAGTTTTTCAAATGGCGCTGGAAATTCGGAAGAAGACCTTGGGTGCAACGCACCTCGATGTGGCAAAGAGCCTGAGTCATCTTGCCGATCTGCTGCAAATGGTTGGCCGCACTCATGAAGTTGAGCCATTGACTCTGGAAATTCTTGCCATATACGAAAGCAATTTTGGACCAGAGCACCCTGGTGTGTCGACGATCGTCACCAATCTGGCGCTCTTTTATCACGGACTCGGTCGTTACAACGACGCCGAACTTTATTACAAGCGCGCTATTGCTATTAAGCAGAAGCTGTACGGATATAGAAGTCCTGAAGTGAAGGGCTTGACCGAAAAACTTGCCGAGATGCTTCAACAGTGTGACCGCACGACAGAAGCAGAGCAACTTTTTGACGAAGCCCAGGGAACAGCATCAGGTGTATGGCGCGCCGTCACTGTCAAGCAAGAAGCCCAGCAACAAGCGAAGAAAAGCGGTTTCTTCGACCGTATCAAAAAGAAAGACAAGTAGCCCGGCGCATTGCCGTCTTGTAAAGCTCTCTCCAGGGCATGAGAAACCTCAGCAGTGAGCTGCTTGGAAACTCATGTATCGGAAGCGCTCCAAACCTGGGCGTGAAAAACTGAAGCGATATCGGTTGGGCGCGGGGGCGAGCTGCTGGAAAAACTGAAGCGATATCGGTTGGGCGCGGGGGCGAGCTGTAGTTGCTGCTGCCTGAAACGTTCTAGTGCTTTAGGAACAGCAACACCGTGTTGAGAATCGTGAGAGCTGCTACCACTGCCAACATCGCCTTAAGAGTCGGTGGCTCGGGTGGAGCCTTGGTTTCTTGTCCAGCGGCCTTCCGCATTTCGGCAAACAATTGGTCGACTGATTTGACTTTGTCTTCGATTGACTTGAGATTCTGACTGACACCCTTGCCCACTTGCGCTCTCAGCTCGCCCAGCTCTTTTTCCAGCTCATGTTTAAATGATTCCTGCTGTCTCAACGCGCTTTCGAGATTGTTCTTGTTTGTTGTGTCCAGGCGTGTCTTGAACTCTTCGATGTATGAGTGATGTTTTTCGAGAAGCTTACTGATAGTGCGTTCGTGAGCATTCAATGCTTCTGTGAACGTCTTTTGTTGGGAAGAGATTTTTTGCCCCAGTGTTTGAGCCAGATTCTCAGCCTGCTGCCGCAAGAGCTGGTCGACTTCGCTTCGAGAGTATGTCGCATACTTGGCTGAGCCCGTTTGCACATCGGCTGACGATCGGGAAACTGTCGATGACGCAGACTGTTGAACTTCCGGCATTTTCTTCTCTCCCTCAAGATGTGGTAGTGGCGTAAAATCAGTCGGTTCATCGGGCTCTAGAACTGCTATTTGCATGTCTTGAAGAACAAAATCGGACAGATATGCTGAGGGCAGCTTTGTCGCCTGAGGTTCGGGAACGATAATTGCGAGCCTTCTTTCCTTGAAGTCGACGCGCATGAAAATTTCATCGAATGCGGTGAGCGAGATTTGTGCATCATCTCCGATGGGCAATTTTTCGGGCAAGACACGGCTCACATAGGATGATTTCTTCCACGCATGAGTTGCATCCGCGCCCAATTGCACCTGCCCTGCATCCTGCGAAACCCAGCGCTCGCCGACGTAACGCAGTCCGATATCGGTAGGACGGGTATTGCGCGCGATTTCCAGATAAATCCTGGCCTCTCCTCCGCGCCAGTCCATGTGAGCGGCGCGTATACTCGGGCTGTCGAATCGGGCGTTGAATCCAATCGTTTCGCAAATCTTCTTCAGCCCATCGATTGTGAGCTGATAAATTCTCCCCTCGTGCCTTTTCTTCGCTTGCAGCCAATGGCGCTCGATCGCGCCAAACATGGGAATGTGCACGGCATCGCTTGCTGCTGGCGGGGCGTTTTGAGTCGCAAGGGTCGTCGCCATGTGTTTTTCTCCGGTCCGGAAACGACGAGAAGCCTCTAATTTAAAGGGGAAGTCCAGGCGCCTGCCAGCGCAAAGCGCTAATCTTTGGATATGCTTTCGACATCTTTGCTGAGGCGGAGTGACCACGGTTGTGGGCTGGTCCTGGCGACAAAAGCAAGACGAGATGGGCATATAGCTATTGATGTCCGATTAATTTTGGGGCAGGCGCTTTCAGCTGAACCGATTCTTCCTTGGCCCTTTCAAATTCCGCAATGTCGCGCAAATCAGCCGTTATTCACCAGGCATACGATAAGGTGCTCGCACGGGCAGCGACCCTTTTCGACCAGGCGCGAGATCGCAACTTTGTGCGCATCGACAGGTGGTTTGCCGGTTTGCTGTTTTTTGAATGGGCAGCTGCAATCCTTCTGTCCGTGCTCGTTTCTCCCTTCCTCTGGAGCGGGGGCGGCAACCTGCGCCATCTGGGATCCGCCATCTTGTTTGGAGCGGCAATCATCGTCGTTCCCAATTTCCTGGCCCTCAAATGTCCGGGCAAGGCTGTCACCAGGCATGCCATAGCCATCGGGCAGATGCTTATGTCCGGTTTGCTTATCGAGCTTACTGCGGGTCGCCCGGAAACTCATTTTCATGTTTTCGGGTCGCTGGCCATTCTCGCTTTCTATCGAGACTGGCGGGTTCTGGTCACGGCATCCGTCGTCATTTGTTTCGATCACTTTCTCAGGGGCATTTACTGGCCGCAGTCGGTTTATGGTGTGCCTCACGTATCGCAGTGGCGAACCATGGAGCATGCAGGTTGGATTGCGTTTGAGGATCTCTTTCTCATCAGGTCGATTATCGCCAGCACACAGGAACTTTGGGATACCTGCCAGCGCCAGTCGGAGCTCGAAGCTTCCAATTTGATCATCGAGGCACGCGTTGAAGAAAGAACGCGCGAGTTGAAAGTAACGGAAGAGCGATTTCGCATGCTCAGTTCCGCTTCTCCTATTGGCATTATTCTCACAGACTCCAGCGGCAGCTGCATGTATGTAAACAGGCGGTGGGAAGCCATTTCGGGAATGGCCCATGATGAGTGTCTCGGCTATGATTGGCTGAAAGCCCTGCATTTTGACGACCGCCAGGCAGTCTTGGCTTACTGGACGCATGCTGCTGAGAAGGCGCACGAGCTGATTCGCGACTTTCGCATTCTGAGACCGGATGGATCGACAGTCTGGGTTCATGCGCGCGCGACTTCACTCGGCATGCAGGAAGGCAGTCCAAGAGGTTATGTCTGGACGATCGAGGACATAACCGAGCGCAAGAATGCGGAAAGCCGACTGACAATGCAGTATGCGATTACTAACGCGCTGGCCGAGTCCAGCGATTTATCCGATGCTGCTCCGAAGCTCTTGCAAGCCATTTGCGAAAATCGAGGCTGGCAGCTCGGTGTCCTCTGGATGTGGGACGAGGAAGATGAATTACTCAGATTTCAGGGAATGTGGGCCCAGGCGGGTGTGACAGGGAAGGACTTTGAAGAGACGTCTCGACGTCTTACATTCTCGCAATCGGACGGACCTGTTGGCGATGCTTTCCAGTCGGTAAGGCCATACATTTCCGACCACATCAAGAACGTCGAACTGTTCGGGCGCGCTAAACTGTTCGGTTTTGAGTCAGGGGGCGGTTATGTCGCATTCCCGATTGTCGAATCCGGGCAGGCGCTTGGCGTTCTTGAATTCCTGAGTCGGGAGCCGATTGGTGCAGACTCCGAATTTCACCTCATGCTCAATTCCATCGGCAGCCAGATAGGACAGTTTGCAGAGCGCATGTCGGCCGAGATGCGTTTGAAGGACTTCGATGCCCGCATTCGAGCCATGCTCGAAAGCGCCGTCGACGGCATTATCACATTCGATCGAGCTGGAATCATCGACTCCGTAAATCCTGCGTTCGAACGAATTCTTGGTTTGGACGCAGACGCTATTTTAGGCCGCGAAGTCTTTCAGGTGATACCGAGTGTGGTGCCAAGCGGACTGTCGAAACACGAGAAAATTGCCACCATGCAGGATGTGCGCGACGACCTCAAATCGATGGGGTATAGCGAGCGAGAGCTCATCATCAGGAGAAAGGACGACCTTCTCATTCCTGTAGAGCTTCGAGTCAGTCAGGTAATTCTCGGAACAAGAAACTTTTATTCCGGTATTCTGCGGGACATCACCGAACGAAAAGAAGTCGAGCGGCGAGTGAGCGAGTTTTATTCCACAGTGTCGCACGAATTGCGGACGCCTTTAACCTCTATACGTGGCGCTCTCGGATTGATGGAAGGCGGAGTGGTCGGCGAGATTCCTTCCCAGGCACTCGAGCTGGCAACGATTGCGCGCACCAGCTGCGATCGCTTGATTCGTCTCATCAACGACATACTTGATCTGCGCAAGATTGAAGCCGGTAAGCTCGATCTGAAGCTCGAACCGCTGGATGCCGAGTTTGTGGTCAAGGCCACCGCCGATTCACTGAGGGGCATGGCGGAAGAGTACGGAGTAAGTCTTTATTATCAAGTGTCTGAAGTCAACACCATATTTGGTGACTACGACCGCGTCGTCCAAATTCTTACCAATCTCGCTTCCAACGCCATCAAATTCTCCGGGCGTGGCGGTCAGGTAAATATCAATGCCTGGGCCGCTGATGGCGGCATGGTCCGTTTCGAAGTGATTGATAATGGTCCTGGAATTCCACCCGGGCAGATGCACAAACTTTTCGGCAAGTTCCAGCAACTCGATTCCTCCGACACCAGAGCTCAAGGCGGAACCGGCCTCGGACTGGCTATTTCCAAAGCGCTTGTGGAGAAGCATAACGGACGGATTGGCGTGGAGAGCGAATGGTCAAAAGGTTCGACGTTCTGGTTCGAGATTCCAGAGTACAAATCCAAACAGTACGCAGCTCCTCACAAAGAGCGCCGTCCCGAGAGCGTGCAATCAGGAACAGAATGACGAAATCGTTGTCGGGTTAATCCTTCTCAGTGCCAGATCCATTGCATGCGGTTAGGAACAAAATGTCCCAGCGCCGCCAGTGATTCGTCGAGAGAAATGTCGTTTATGATGCAGCGCCGCAACACTTCAATGGCGCTCTCGTTTGATATGAACCCCTCTCGATTGAGGGAATGGCATCTCAACGCTGGAAAACACATTCTGTCGCCGAGGTAGCCGGCAGCAAGAATTTTCTTCGCGATCTGTATGGCCGAGAGCTCTTCCGAACCGATAAGCACTTCCAAGCATTCTCTGCTGATCAAGCCTGAATAAACGATCAGTTCTCTAAATTCAAGGGGTTTGCCTGGTGGCAGCGGTGGTGGCTTGAGCTCGCCCAGAGCTTGATAAACCGATACACCAGTGGCACGTGCCACTTTCAGTGCTTCTGCTGCCTGATAAGCTTTGACTCCGCTGTTTCCCATGATTCCTTGCAGGATGATGGCATTTTCCATCGTCTGGTGATCGATGAGCCCCTGCTCGACAAAGACCTGTCCAAGCTGTCGCGCTCTCAATATGTGTATCTCCAGGCACTCCATCATGTCGCTTTCGGAGATGAACCCTGCCATGGCGAAGAGCTCGCCGATCTTGGCCACCTGTCCGGATCCTTCAGCATAGATGCGCAGTTCGAACAGTGCTTGCTCTGCGCTTATGCCTCTGTTTTTGACTAACTCAAGCGCCTCGAGCGCAGCTTCCTCGGTAATCTTTTCTTCTTGCATCAGCATGACGCAGGTCATGACTGCTCTCATCATCGAACTGGTCACGTCACGATGATAGACCAGCACTCTGCCCATTTGCATGCCCGTCTCGAGCGTTACCTTAACAGCGCGTCCCAGTTGTTCTTTAGTTATCAGCCCTGCCTTGAGAAGAAGGTCAGTAATTTCATTCGATACACTGGGCAGAAGATTTGTTCTCTTATGCTCTTCTGTAAGGCGCTCGAGCGCTTCATCAAAAGTCAATTGATAGCTCGTAGCCATGCGCAGGGCCTTTATCGCCATATCTGTGGCGACAAGGTTGTCTCTAACCATCGACTCCGCCCTGAGAACGCGATCCATTTTGTATTGGCTCACGTGGCCGAGCAGCACCAGGGCCTTGTGAAGTTGCGTTCCCAGCCGATCAACCGAGGCATAACCCTCGTCGATTTTCTTCATATCTACGAGACCCGCTCCCAAAAGGAGCATCGAAAGAACATCATTGCGATTTTTCGTAAGCATGCGCACTCCTTCATCCCACCCGCTTGGGTGGAATGAACCGCCTTATGTGGAAAGGCACATCAATTCGCCCCATTGTTGTGGGTTAATCGACACGCCAATGTTTACTGGCCAATTTGCTTCGAACCCGCCTGTACGGTGGATCGAACACATCCTGATTTGTTGGATAGCTAATTTTTTCCCACCGATTGGCGATCGATATCACAGAGCCTTAACGTCAGACCGATATAGACCTACGTCCAAACCTATAAGATTTTCCAGCTATGGTGCCAGCACTGAGGTTTTCGGTAATTCTCCAAACACTCACGCCTTCATGCCATCGGATGACCTTTGCCCAGGGAGGAGTTCCGCCACTTACCGATGGATGGTAGGACCTGCCAGGGAGGGTCCAGAAAGCAACCGAAAGCTGTCGACCTGGGCCGGGGAGGAGTTTCGCAACTCAACCGATATCGGTTGACCTCAAAATCCTGTGTCCGGTTTGTCCTTCGCTCCAGCTTTGTCTTTGGAGGTGGGAGCTGCAAACAATGGATTGGACTCATTGCTGGTCTGGACGGGCGCTTGTGACGGCTGAGAGGCGATGCTCTCGAAAATCGGCGCCAGCCGCTGGTTAGGGAATGCTTGTTTGTATTCGGCGAGCGCCGCTTGTGCGGCGCCGATTTTGCCTGACTGTGCCAGTGCCACGCAGGCATGAAGTGAGATCAAATACGCATCAGGGCAACTTTTGGCGGCTTGCTGTAATTTGGCGGCCGCGCTCTCGAAGTCGCCAATAGAAAGCTTTATCAGTCCCAGTTCATGAAGGAGATAGTAATCGTTTGGGGCAACACTTAACGATTTTTCTATTCGAGAAATGGAAGCATCAGCTGATGCCTTCAGCGTCTTTTGCCGTGCCGCCTGCTTGCTTCGCTCTGCGGTTCTTGCTTCAACAAAAGCGGCGTCGTCAAAATCATCCAATTGGAAAGGATCCCATTTGAAATCATGCTGTGGTAGATAACCAAGCTCAGTCATTGATCTTGTGACTTTCGCTTTAGTCAGTTTTGTGTATTCCGCTAAACGCTTCTGTCCTTGTTGAATTTCTCCTTCCATAAAGTCGATTTTTGCAAGCAGCAATACCACTGGCGCATAGGGTCGTATAGCTTGCGATTGCAGAGCGGATTGGCGAGCGGCTAGAAAATTACCAGTCAGGTACTGAATAGTAGCAAGTCCTTGATAGGCTACCTGTGAACCGGGAGATTGTTTGACAGCTCGCCGAAAACACTTCTCTGCATTCTCGAAGTCCCCCTT
>DATNRC010000073.1:0-7308 GCA_036703705.1 Candidatus Obscuribacterales bacterium | reverse complement strand
GGTGCTGGTTCTGACGCAGCGCTTTCTCACCCGGCGCATGAAGCGGATGATCAATCCGCCTTTGCTTGGGGCATCGGTCATGCTGGCCCTGTTTCTCGGCTGGATTACCTTTGCTTTCCTGACCGAGAACAATCAGCTTGGCACGGCGCGCCAGGAAGCGTTTCCTGTCCTGCATACGCTCTGGCAGGCACGGGCAACGGCGTTCGACGCGCGCACCGACCAGAGCCATTACTTGATCGCTCGCGGGTCTGGACAGCGCTACGAGGACTCCTTCAAGGAGAAGACGAAGCGTCTTGCCGATGGTCCTGTAGACGGCGGCATTACTGCCGCTCCCCGATTCAAGGGCTATCTGGCCGACGGCCTCGCCTCACCCGCTCTCAGTGACGAAGGCAGGCGATCGCTTACGGCAGCGACAGCTGCTTACGGTCGTTACATCCAGATCGACGGCCACATTCGCCAGCTGGATAAGTCTGGTGAAAGACCGAGGGCCATAGCTCTTGCCACCGGCAGCGGTGAGTCGGCTGTTGCTTTCGCTGAGTTCAATGTGGCGCTCGACCGTACTTTGAGCGACGCGCAAGGAGCATTCGACAGCGCCATCGACAAGGCGTCCTGGCGCATCGCCTATCTTGAATTCATCACCCTGGCAATGGCCATTCTCACGGTGGTTCTTGCCTGGATCGGCATCAGCCCTCGCCTGGCTGAATACCGGATCTAAAGGAGACGATAATGCGCGGATATGCAAACAAACTGACCATGCTCTTGGCGGCGACCATCGTAGCCGCTACGACGGCTCTGGCTGCTCATGCGGCTCCCGCGGGCTCGCCCTCGCGGCAGGCGGATCCCGTCCCGACAGCGACCGTTGCCGCTGCCGATGTCACAGCGTCCTTGCGTCCCCTGAGCCCCATGCCCCAGCCGGGTGCCATGCCGGCGGGCAGCTACATGCGCAGGATTCAGGAGCGCGGACGGCTCATCGTCGGCGTCAATCAGGACAACTATCGGGTGGGTTACCTGAATCCCCAGACAGGTGAGCTGGAGGGCTTCGACATCGAAATCGCCAAACTCGTCGCTCTGGCCATTTTCGGCGACGAAACGAAGATCCAGTACAAGGCCGTGGTGTCGGCGACCCGCATTCCCATGCTGCAGGCGGGCGAAGTGGACATGGTTGTTTCAACCTTCACCATCAACGCCCAGCGCAAGGAGCAGATCCTTTTCAGCGAGGTCTATTACCAGGCCGGACAGAAGGTGCTCGTCGCCCGCGATTCCCAGGCGACAGGGGTGCAGGATCTCTCCGGCAAGCGCGTTTGCTCGCCCAAAGGCTCGACCTCGGCCAAGCAGGTCGTGGCCATGAATCCGAGCGTCGTGCTTGTGGAATCGACCACGTTTACGGAGTGCCTCGTCTTGTTTCAACTCGACAAGGTGGATGCCATCACCACGGACGATGTGATTCTTGCCGGGCTCGCTGCGCAAGATCCGTTCCGGACCAAGATCGTGGGCGAGCAGTTCAGCAAGGAGCCTTACGGCATCGGCGTCAACAAGGAGCATCCGGATTTCGTCCGCTTCATCAACGGCGTGCTTCAGAAGGCCAAGGCGGACGGCACCTGGAAGCGCATCTACAACCAGTGGCTCGGGCAGTTCATGGGTCCTGCCGAGCCGCCGAAGGGCACCTACGTCGACTGACGAAAAGCAAGAGCAATCGGGCTTACGCCACTGAGGCGGCAAGCCCGACGGCTTTGTGGCGCTAAGCGGCTCAGGACTTGTGGCGCTAAGCGGCTCATAGGATCGGAGCGATTCCGATCCTATGAGCACGGCGCTGCCTCTTTGCTGCCCTGTGACAAGCGCCTCCGTCCGGGCCTTTCGGCCCGGCGCTTCCGGCTTGGACTTCCGTTGCTTTGCCAGTATCTCGCCCAAAAAATTTTTGCCATGATGGCACCATATACGGTATCATAAGAATTTGCCGCCGGCATCACGCCGAATGGCAAACCGATCGCGCTTGCGCCTCAATGCCCTGATTGCTCGCGCCCCCTTTTGCGTGGTTTGCGCCGTGGTCTTTTCGTGCCGTGCAGACTCTTATACAAAAAGAAGGTGCCGAAAACCACCATTCCTGAAGCACGGGCATTGTCCACTTGTTCTTTCAGAATCTCGTCAGTGATGTCTTCCTCGACATCCGACCAGAGTCCTATGGTCAAAGGGGCAAGTGGTTTGTAGTGCATATCAGCGAGCCAGAGAAGCAAGCGTTGCTCCGCCTCGGAGGGCGTGGCTGCCGGCACAATCGAGCCCACCATTCCGCCTGCCGCCTCGCCGTACACCTCACTTTCCGGCAAGGGCACCACTTCTATCCAGGCAAAATAAAGTGTGCTGCCGGGCTCGGCAAACATCGACAATCCGCCTTCTGCGCGGCCGGCTGTCATCGCTCGCTGCTCCAATTCGGCACCATCGGCTCTGAACGACGTGGTTTTTTCGTCATGGGGCACTGCAAATCGACCTGAATGACGAAATCAAGGCCGCTCATCAGTTTTGAGCAATGTGGTTTTTTCGTCATGGGGCATTGCAAATCGACCTGAATGACGAAATCGAGGCCGCCCATCAGTTTTGAGCAATGTGGTTTTTGCGTTATGGGGCTAATCAATGTGATAAATCCCTTCCGGCTTCAATGAACGTGACTCCAAATAGCGGGCAATTTCTTGCTCTTGCTCGGCGTTCAAGATTTCAATGGACATGCCGCAAATCGCACTTGAAAGCCCGGGCGGCGTCGGCGTCGGTCGGATTTGAAAGGCCTCACCGGCTGCTGACTTAAGCGATTTCTCCGCCGCCAGCACCTGATGCAATGAGGGAAAGGTGACGATTATGCGCATATGGTCAGTTTAGTTAAAAAGCAGGCGAATGAGCAAAGTTTTCGCGAAAAACCCGTTTCTAAGAGCAAGGTTAGAGGCAGGTAAAAAATAGGGGAAAACATGCCAGCTGCGCTGAAGAGCGGGACTCCGCTTGACTTTACCGTGTTATACTGCACTTAGGAAGAGGGGTTCCATATGCTTTACTACCTGTGCTCGCGTTGTCAGTTCAAAGTTCAAGCTAATAAGCACATCTGCCCTACGTGCGGTTACAAGATGCCCACGCAGAGTGGTGATCAAGCGCATGATGAGAAGGAAAACAAGGCGGGGCGCGCTAACATCTGGCTGAAGATGCTGGGCATCGATAGCGCGGGCAAGAAGGAGACCGGTCACGACAAGCCGGCGCTTGCAGAATAGATTTTCTGGCAATTGAAAACTTTATCTTCAATCCTTGCCTCGCTCGACTGGCGGCGACTGTATTGCCGCTTGCGCTCATGGCGACCTGGGCTCGTCACCCGGCGCTTCTTCAGCGACTTCTTCAGATGCCTCGGGCTCGGATGCAACGGCCGTTTTGGCATAAACGCTGTTGTAGGCCCAGAAGCTGTTAAACACTTTCCGCACATAATCCCGCGTTTCGCGATAGGGTATGTTTTCCACGAAGACGTCGAAATCGGTGGAGCCACTTGCCGCATGCTGCTTGAGCCAGGCCTGGACTGCGCCCGGGCCGCCGTTGTAGCTGGCCACAGCCATGAGCGCATTGCCTGAGAAGCGCCTGAGCGCATAGTCCAGATAATCGGTGCCCAATTTGAGGTTTATCTCAGGCTTGAATACATCTTCCTTGCCGTTGAGATGAACGCCAATGCGTTTTGCTACACCATATGCGGTGCCAGGCAAGAGCTGCATCAGTCCGAGAGCGTTGGATCTGCTGACCGCCTGCGGATTGTAGCGAGACTCCTCCCGTACCAGGGCGTGGACCAGAAGAGGATCCATATTCTTCGCCCGAGCATTTTCAGCAATGATGGCGCCGAATTCGAGCGGATAAGACGTTTGCCACAGTCCGCCGGACCCCGGTTTGCCCTTGAGCACGCGGCTTGCCGTGTTGATCGCCTCCAGGCGTCTTTCGGCTGAGGCGAGGAGCCAGGCTTTGGTTGCAGGCAGAAGCCCTTTTGGCGCCAGCTCGAGACATTCGTCGTACTGTCTCAATTTGGCGAGCAATGCGAATTCGCTGCCGAAGCGCTCGGCGATCGTGTGCTCCTGTGACAGCTGCGACGATTCGGGCCACCTCCAGCCTGGTTTGGGATGAGCGCGATTAGTGATAATGCGCCAACCAAGGTCAGGCCCGCTTCCCGTTATGGCCGCCAATCTCTGTCCTGCGCGGAAGCCGTAGTAGTTGTTGGGAAATTGTTCGTGTGCTGTGCGATAAGCAGCAATAGCCAGACTCTTTTGCCCCAGCCTCTCATGCAGCTTGCCGCACCAAAACAGCAATCGCCCGGCTGCTTTCGTCTTGGGATACCGTTTTATCGCTTGCTGAGCCATTGATATTGCTTCAGGAAAGCTGGCTCTGTCTCCCGATTTAACTCTATGCCAGAAGAGCCACCACGCCGATTCGGGCGCAAATTCGGAGGTGGGGAACTGCTTCAGGATCTGGCGAAAGTAACTGGCGCTTTCAGGCGGCGGCAGCCGGATGGCGATGTTCCACAGTGGCGTGTCTGCATGCACGGGATTGGCCTCGAGAACGTCCTTCCACAGCTCAAGCGTTTGTTGCCTGGTAAGAGGATTCGCCAGCACCGTTGCCGCGTTCATATACGACTTTTTTTCCGGATTACTGCGGATGGCGCGCAGCAGCACTTCTTTTGCTTCTTCATAGCGCTTGAGATGAGTCAAGCACAGAGTGCGGTAGTAGGGGTTGGTGTCGTCGGAGATTTTGTCCCAGCTTGCCAGCGCCTCCTGCCACCGCCCCTGGTGAAAGTAAGCGCGCCCGATGCGCTCAAAATCCTGCACAGAAAGAGAAATGATCCCTTTGGAGGCTAAATCCGAAAGGCGGTTGGCGCAGTCCACGGCAAAGCGGCCGTCGGCACTCTGGCTGATGTACTCGCTGAGGAGTTGCGCCGCTTCGGTCAATTGGTCAGCAGTGGTCTGGGGCGCGGCAATGATTGCTTCAGCCAGATAATAGCCGGCCGCAAGGTAGTACTTATTGGCGGGCACATTGGCGCCCGTTCCGTCGTTTTTGCCTCGTGGCACGTCCTTGCGCGCTTCTATGAAGGCATTGAATGCCTTGTCCATCTCATTGGTCCGCGTATAAGACTGACCCAGCGTGTAATCTGCGAAGGCTTTCGTCTCCGCTTTGGCAGTATGAGCTTTGAGAGCGGCAAGCGCTTGGCGAAGCACTTCTTCGTTGCCGCTCTGGGAAGCGACCGTGACGATGTGGCGCAGGGAGCGCTCTTTCAAGACCTGGATGCGGCTCGCTTCTTCGAAAAGAGCGATGATTTCGTTTGCCCGTTCGCGATCATCAATACTTTGCGTGACAGCCTTTTCTTTCAACAACGTGCGAGCCAGGCAATATGCCGCCTCTTGCTTGGTGGCGCTGCCAACGGCCGGGTTGCCTCGCAGCTCTTTCAGCCGCTCGACGGTTGTTTGCCGGGAAACATTGGCGGAGGCCTCTAGAATGGTCGACAATGAGCCGGAGCCTGACATCTGCGCAGCAAAAGCGGACACCATCCCCGCCAGCGGCACTGCTTTAAGAAGGGCGGCACCAGCGCTGAAAAGACTGAGAGTGGCTGCAGCCACTATGAGCCTCTTCCCCAACTTGAGTTTTTCGCGACCTTTTCCGTGGGTGCCTGACCGCCGCCAATTTCTTTCATTTGACATGGCAACCGCTCGCGTGTGAGAAGCTGAAGGAAATGCTAGCATGGCTCCTTGTCTAGTCGCCCGCTTGCGCCTGCGTCCCCAAGAGAGCCTTCAGCAGCGGATTGGCGAAACTTGAGAATTTCTCGTCTTCCTGTCAAACCGCTTGGCGAAATTTGAATGGCATTGGCATATGAAAAACCCGGCTGTAATCTATCTCGATAATGCGGCCACGTCCCATCCGAAGCCTGAGGATGTCTATGCTGCCGCAGATCTTGCCTTTCGCGGGGCGGGCAGTGCGGGGCGGGGGGCGCATCGGCTTGCTCTTGAGGCGAGCCGCACAGTCTTTGAAGTGCGCACGAAATTAGCAAAGTTTCTTGGCGCTCCCTCCGCCGAACGTTTGATATTTACGTCCGGCTGCACGCAATCGCTCAATATGGTGCTCAAAGGGCTGACGGCAACAAAGGCAGGCGCTTCGCAGCAGCGTTTGCTGGAGGGAGATGCCGTTGTCGTCTCGCCGCTGGAGCACAATGCCGTCATGCGGCCTCTCAATCAATTGGCGGGCTCCCTTGGCATAAAAGTGCTCAAGCTCAATTACGCGCCCGGCAAGGTGTTCGACGTTGCGCAGCTGAAAGAGATGTTGAACGAGCACAAGCCCAAGCTGGTGGTCACCATAGAGGGCAGCAATATTACGGGCGAGGTTGCCGATATCGCTGCCACTGCGGCTTTGTGTGACAACTATGGTGTGCCCCTCGTGGTAGACGCCGCTCAAACTGCGGGAATTCTGCCTATAGATCTCTCGCTTCCCGGGCTCACCTTCTGGTGCGCCTCCGCGCATAAGGGGCTGCTGGGACAGAGCGGACTCGGTCTCTTGTATGCGGCGCCAGGCTGGGATCTGGAGCCGCTTATTGCTGGTGGCACTGGCTCTGCCTCGGAGAGCCTTGCCATGCCCTCGGTACATCCCGATCATCTCGAGGCCGGCACAAAGCCACTTCCCGCTATCGCCGCCCTGGGAGCGGCCGTCACTTGGCTGGAGAATACCGGAGTCGAGTCAATCTATAAGCACGAGCTCACGCTGGCGGAGCGATTTTGCGAGTACATCGAGGCCCATGATTTCTTGCGCACCGTGACGCCGAGAGGCGAAGGAGGGCGCCGAATCGCCAATGTCTCATTCTCTGTCGACGGGCTTACGGTCGACCGCGTGGCCGACATTCTCGATAGGGAGTACGGCATTGCCGTGCGAGCGGGATTGCACTGCGCGGCCCTCGCGCATGAGACGCTGGGCACCAGGGACAGCGGTCTGGTGAGGGCAAGTTTTGGCTGGTTCAATACCCTTGCCGATGTCGACAGCCTGACTGAGGCTTTGACCGCGATGCATGCGAAATCGGCTGCAAAGAAAACACGTGTGTGAGCTTCCGGGCGCCAAGCTTTTTGGAGAGGCCGAACCAACGCCGACATGCGTCCGGGGTTTTGTGTTGACGGCTGTAGAAATGACGCAGCCTGCTTGATAGCTGCGAACGAGGCGGCGTTTTCATGCGGGGGCGATAGCTGCGAAAGAGGCGGCTTTCAGGTTGGTGAATGACGCGCGCAGTTAGCGCTAATTAGAGCGAGCTCACACTAAGCAAAAACTGGATTA
>DATNRC010000072.1:0-5070 GCA_036703705.1 Candidatus Obscuribacterales bacterium | reverse complement strand
GGATTACCTCTCTTATCAGCTCCTTAGCCGGAGCGTCCTCAGGGTGCGCCTTTCCCGCCATGATGATTTGCACCGGTCTCTCTTTGTTGCTCAAAATCTTCGCCAGCCGTTCCGGATCTTTCAGCAGCAAAGTAGCGCGCTTGTAGGTAGCCATGCGGCGCGCGAAGCCGATTGTAAGCGCATAGGGATCCAAAACCTCGAGCGCTTCTTTCAATTCGGACGGCAAGGCGCCTTTGCGCTCCAATTGTTTTCTCACGCGCATGCGGCTGAAGTGAACAAGCCTCTGCCTGCGTCTTTCGTGAATTCGCCAGAGCTCCTCATCGGGAATCTCTTCCACGCGCTTCCAGATGTTTTGATCGGAGATGTCTTCCGACCATCGAGGGCCGAGATAAGTGTCATACAGCTCCGACATCTCTTCGGAGATCCATGACCTCGTGTGGATGCCGTTTGTGATGTAGGTTATGGGCACCTCATGCTCGGGAAGATCTTGCCAGGCTCCCTTGAAGAGCTTTCGTGACACATCGGCATGCAGGCGCGAAACGGCGTTTGTCTTCGAAGACAGATTGATGGCCAGCATCGCCATGCTGAACGGCTCGTACGAGTCATCGGGATTAGCCCGACCGAGAGCCAGGAATTGATCGCGCGAAAGACCCAGCCCCTTATAGAAGTCGGACCAATAACGCTCCATGAGCTCAGGAGAGAATTTGTCGATGCCGGCAGGCACCGCTGTGTGCGTTGTAAACACATTGCCGGCGGCGGCAATCTCTCGTGCTTCGTCGAAGGAAATCTTGTGCTCTTCCATGAGGATGCGAATACGCTCCAGGGCAAGGAAAGCCGAGTGCCCTTCATTCATGTGACAGACGGCAGGATTGATGCCGAGCACCTTGAGAGCTTTCATGCCGCCGACGCCAAGAATGATCTCCTGCCTGATGCGAATGTCGGGATCGGCGTGATAGAGGGCGTCTGTGATGTCCTCGTCGTGCTTGCTGTTGTTGGGAATGTTGGTGTCGAGCAGATAGAGGGGCACGCGACCAATCTGAGCCTTCCAGATGCGCGCATAAACTTTCCTGCCGGGAAAGTCCACAGCAATCAAGACGGGGCTGCCGTCTGCTTCTTTCACAGGCAGGATGGGAAGATTGTAAAAATCATTAATAGGATAGCGCTCTTGTTGCCAGCCGTCAGCGTTCAAATACTGGCGAAAATAACCTTGCTGGTATACCAGGCCCATGCCGACAAGGGGCAAGCCCAGTTCTGAAGCCGCTTTGACGTGATCGCCTGCCAGTATGCCCAGGCCGCCGGAATAGATGGGCAGAGATTCGGTCAAGCCGAATTCTGCCGAGAAGTAGGCAATGCTGTGAGGGCGCGATTTGCGATGATGCTTGTCATACCAGCTGCTCTCCATGCCCATGTATTCGCGCAACTTGGAGACCATGCGTTCTACGTGGGCGATAAACCCTTCGTCGCTTGCCGCCTCATTCAAGCGCTCCTGGCTTATGGTGCCCAGCATGAGAACAGGATTGTGCTCGGTGGATTCCCACAAATCCCGATCCAGTCGCCGAAAGAGATTGATGGTTTCGTGGTCCCAGGTCCAGCGCAAGTTGTAAGCCAGCTCGCGCAGCCCTTCAAGCTCAGGAGGCAAGAAAGGAACGACTTCAACCGATCGTATTGGTTTCACTTAAGAGACTCCCGTCATTACAAACGCGCGTGCCATGCCCTCTTTCAACTACAATGTACAATGGTTATCAAGAGGTTAGAATGGGTCCGGAGGACCATGTAGTCATGGTAGCACTCATTGAAGGTACGAAGGCGCCGGGCTTTGCACTGCATGGCTGCGACGGCGACGCGTATAGCTTACACGAATCGCTCAAGAAGAATTCGCTTGTTGTCCTGGCATTCTTCAAAGTCAGCTGTCCTGTTTGCCAGTTCGAATTCCCCTATCTGGAACGGCTCCATCGCAGCTATCCGAGCGTTCCGATCTGGGGCATTTCGCAGGATGATGCCGACGCCACTCAATCTTTTGCCAAAATGTTCGGCGTCACTTTCCCGACGCTGCTTGATGACGGTCTCGAGACTACCGTCCATTATGACCTGACCAATGTGCCATCCGTTTTTGTCGTCGGGCAGGACATGATCATCAAGCAAACAATTGTAGGTTTTGTAAAAGCCGAACTAGAGAAACTTAATCACGAGCTGGCACGCTGTGCTGGTCAGACTCTGGTGCCTCTCTTTACTTTTGCCGATGAGGTTCCTGAACTAAGACCTGGTTGAGGGTCTAAACGGCCGGCTTAGGATAAGCGGTATGGAGAAGCTGGTTAGAATCATAAAGCAGGTTGCGCTGGCACTTCTTTTCGGCGGACCGGCAACCACAACTTTCATCGCCGTTTCGCAGGTGAAAGCAGGACAGGCTCAGGGGCTCACTGCCGCCGAAGCAGCATTCGCCAATGCGCCCCTTTTCATTCTCGCCGGTAAAGCAGCGCTGGCTGCCGCATTTATTTTGCTGATTGCGGAAGCAATAGATTTTGCGGTCGTTAAGAAACCAACGAAGTTGATGCTGGCTCGATACGGAGCGAGCATTCTTTGTATTGTTGCCACTATTGTTTTTGCAGTGGGCATAGTTCCGCCCATGGAAGAGCTGTTGCCGAAGATAAAAACAGATGAAGCAGCTCATGCCGAGTTCAAGAAGCTTCATGAAATCTCGCGCGCAGCCTTTGGACTGACAATCTTGTTCGCCCTTATGTCCATATCACTTTCAGCGCTGGGAGACAAGACTGAGGCCGAGCAAGTGAAAAGCCTTGCTCAAGCCAAGCAGGCTCTCGGCAGCGAGTAGAACCGTTTCGCCTCTCTAAACCAGCTTTCCATTTCAGAGTCCCTTTGGCGCTGACATCGAATGTTCTCGCCGCGCCGCCCCCAAGCTCAACCTTTCATTTTGCCTCGGCGTCAAACCTGGACAGCTTCTTCAAAAGGTCAGAGCCTTCCAGGCGCAGGCGCAGATCATTGTAGTAGAGCGCATCGCACTGCACCGCGACGGCGACCACGACGATGCTTACCAGAGTGTCACAGGCAGTACCTAGAATTTGCAGCTCGATCGGCATGCGGTAGACATCCTGAGCTTTGGGTGTGCCGCGGACAAAAACCTCGATTATCGCCGCGACGACCATAGGGACTTCCAGGGCTATGGTGACGCAAACAAGACAAATGGCGAGCAAGCATACAAACGACCCGCCTCGCCACAAATAAGGTACAGCCAGATCCCTGGCGCGTTTCAAAAGCCGGGCCAAGGAAACATCCTCGGCTGCAAGCACTGTAAAAGCAAGCGATGTATAGAGAATTGACCAGGCAAGGGTCAAAGTCATGCCCAAGCCAATCGCAAAGAGAATCAGCCCGGAAAGAACAAGCAGCATGCCTTGAATTGCGGACGCGAAAAAGAGGCTGCCCACGGCAACAGCGCACCAGAAAATTAGCACGACAAGCGGGATCAGAACGCCTGCGTTATAGAGCCCGAAAGCCGTCCATTTGTGCTTCCATGCATATTTGTAGGCGTCTTCGAAGGAAATGCCCCCGAAGACAGCCATTCTTGCCAAAGCAAGGCTCCTCAGCGTAAACAGCCACTGCCCGTAGATAAGAAGCGCAATGCAGAGAATAATGCCGCCGCCCGTCAACATAGTAAAAGAAGGATCCGGCGAGCGTGGCTCTACCCATCTGATGAAGAGCACTTTCGTGCCTGCAAGCGAGAGGCTTGTCAAAATGCTCGGCAAAAAGAGCTTGCCGCACCATAGCATAAGGTGAAGACGCACGCTGCGAAAACCTCTGCCCACCAGATCACCGAGGGATAGAGTTGAGCTCGGGGGCGCTTCGAACACTTAAAACCTGTGATGGCCGGTAGACCTAAGGGAGGCTCTTTGCCAAGTATAATATTCTCACGCGAGGAGATGTGGACTGACAACTCTCGGAGGGAGGTATCTCCTTCTCGGCTTATCATTTGCCTTCTAGTCAAGAGCCCCGGACATGCAAAAACCAATTTTGAAACGCACATACCTCGACCCCATCCATCACGACATCGTTCTCGATGGTCGGAAGCCGCATGAGCGACTGATCATCGACCTTATTGACACAAAAGAATTCCAGCGTTTGCGGCGCATTCACCAACTGGGAGTGTCCTTCTTTACTTTTCAAGGCGCTGAGGGCTCGCGATTTACACATTCCGTGGGCGTAATGCATGTCGCTTCTCAATTGGTCGACCTTCTTTCCGAAAAAACTGAAGCAGTCAACGGCATGAGAGCGCTTATACTGGCGTCCGCTCTGTTGCATGACCTGGGGCACGGACCGTTCAGTCACGTGACAGAGAAGATTCTCAAATACGACCACGAAGACTGGTCTTGCCGCATTATCAAAGGCGATACGCAAGTGCGCGCAGTGCTCGACAAATTCAAAGAAGAAGAAGGGCTGGCGGAAAAAATTGTCGCCGTTCTCAAAAAAGAGCATCATCCGAAATACGTTTCCCATATCGTTTCCAGTCAGCTCGACTGCGACCGTTTCGATTACCTGTTGCGCGACAGTTACATGACCGGCACCGCATATGGTTTGTTCGCTCTGCAAAGAATACTCAGATCTCTGGAGATTAATGAAGAGCGCGAACGCATTGAAGTCGTCGGCGAAAAGGGCCAGACAGCCGTTGAGGATTATCTCTTTGCCCGCTATTCGATGTATTCCCAGGTCTACTACCACCGCAAAAATCTGGCAGCCCGTGCGCATCTGTCCAAATTGATCAAAAGAGCAAGGCATCTCACCGAAGAGCGGCCGGACCAGCTCTGTTTCATGGATGAGCCGACTAAGAAATGGCTTCTCGGCGAGGAGTTGACTGTGAATGAGTATTTGATGCTCGATGATGTGCAAATGACTTATCACATCAAACGCTGGAGGAGCGATCCTGATAAAGTGCTGAGTGATCTGGCCGCTCGCTTCCTCGATCGGGGATTATTCAAAGCAACGCGCATTCCCTCTCCCGGCGATCGCTCGCGTTGTCTGCCTTCGGGCAACGGCAATGCCGGGGAAATGAAGAAGGTCATTGCC
>DATNRC010000071.1:0-3253 GCA_036703705.1 Candidatus Obscuribacterales bacterium | reverse complement strand
AAGCCAGGGAATACTTTGAATCATATCCGTGCCCTCCGCCATCGACAGCGTACGGTATGTTGCTTTCCGCTATCGGGGAAGTCGACCGAGGACGACACGAAGGCGCAGAGATTGCGATCGGAATCCTGACGGAGCCACAGTATTCGGTCGTTTTACGAACGATGTGGCGCGTCAAAAACCGGCAACAGGGCCCTGGTCTAGGAACGAATCGGCGTCCAGACTATCAGGAGCTTCTTACGCATACCGAGCTTGCAGTCTGGGTTCGCAGGGGTAAGTCCGAGACAGCCGAAGTTCCTCTCTCAGTAAGGGTCAGGGATGCTGTCGCAGACCCTTCCCTCGTTGAAAGATTTGGAGCCCTGTCACTGGGAGAAAGCTCTCACCTGGTTGATGAATTATCGCTCTTACGAGCTGAACCAGAACGTGTGCTGCTTTTGGTCCGCGATGAAGAAGGTGACCTGACCCTCCCTGTCTGGCCAGACCACGTCGGTTCATCGACCCGTTGGGAACAGTATGCACTCCGAGAACATACTGTGATTCACGATTTGCCGGATGAGGCCTGGACAGCGATCACCAGACCTGAATATTAGAATTTCAGATTGGTATTGGTTGTCCTACAAATCGCACCCTGACAACCGAATATTCTGGTATTTCATTGACGCCGGTAGGCGATTGAAACCATACGCCCGTATGCTCGGCCAAAACGCCGCCTTTGTATATGCTTTGAATATCCAAGGGACGAGGAGTGCGAATGTCTCCTTCTGCGGTGAACGAGAAGACGGACACAGCGAACGATCTTCTTCGCGTAAATTCGTTACATGCTCTCAAGTACTGTCCTCGGTTGTTCTATCTCGAGGAGGTAGAAGAGCTTTACACCCAAGACGATGCCATATTCGCGGGACGGCGTTTGCATGCAGAACTGGAGCGCTCTGATGAGTGCGATTGGCAGACCCTGACCATGGAAAGCGAAGAGTTGGGGCTGCGCGGCAAAGTTGACGCCGTTAAGACAAAGCAAGGGGCGTACATTCCATACGAGCACAAGCGCGGCCACTGTTGCCGGCAGGAAGATGGCTCCGCTGGCGCGTGGGAGAGCGATCGAATTCAACTCCTTGCTTATTGCATGCTCATCGAGAAAGCGACAGGCGCAGAGGTTACTCAAGGTCGCATTCGCTATCACGCAGACAACGTGACGGTGACTATTACATTAGATGAGAAGGGCAGAGCTGATGTGCTCAATGCGATCACGGATGCCATGCGACTTCGCGAATCAACCGACCGTCCGCCTGTCACAGAAAACGAAAAGCTGTGCGTGCGTTGCTCTCTGGCGCCGATATGCCTTCCAGAAGAGGCAAGATTAGCTAAGCGAGAGACCGATCCATTGATTGTTTCAGAACCGTCTCCCCCGCTGCGCTTATTTCCGGCGGAGGACGACCGCAAGATTCTCCATGTTGTGGATCAAGGGACACGGATTGGCCGGTCAGGCGATCAGCTGAAGTTCGAGTATCTGTACAACGAAAAGCCAACGGTGTGTCTACCGATTAATGATGTTGGACAAGTGGTTATCAATGGCAATTCACAAATCTCCACTCAAGCAATTAAGCTCTGCGCAGAAGAAGGTGTGGGGGTCCATTATCTATCAGGCAGCGGTAACTACATAGGTTGCTTCCAGTCTGCTAAGAGATCGCGTATACAGCAAAAGATTCGACAGTTTAGCGCTCTCTCAGATCCCCAAATGTGTCTTCGGCTCGCCAAGCAGCTCGTCGAGTGCAAGATCGATACCCAGCGTCAAATGCTCAAGCGCAGCGTGCGCAGAGCCGAGGAAAACTTGCAACTGGGGAGGATAATCAAACAAATCAAAATCCTCCAGGGATTGGCGGCGCAATCGGAAACAATAGATAGTTTGCGTGGATTTGAGGGAAGCGTCGGTGCGCTTTATTTCTCATCCTTTGGTGATCTGATTTCGAAGGAAGTTCCGCAAGAACTTTCTTTTTGTCACCGCAATCGCCGGCCGCCGCGAGATCGCGTGAATGCGTTACTTGGGTATGGTTACGGTATTTTGCTAAAAGACGTCGTGCAAGCAATCAATGTTGTTGGGCTGGAGCCAGCATTTGGATTCTTCCATCAACCTCGCTCTTCCGCGCCGCCCCTTGCTCTGGACTTGATGGAGATCTTCAGAGTCTTGCTCGTGGACATACCCGTTGTCACTTCAATCAATAGACAACAATGGGATACGAAGAAGGACTTCGTTGCAACTAAGCACCAGGTTTGGCTTAGTGACGAAGGAAAGAAAAAGTTCATAGGCATTTATGAACGGCGCAAAGCTGATACGTGGAAACACCCAGTCATCGGCTATTCAATGCATTATTCGCGCATCATTGAACTAGAAGTTCGCTTACTCGAAAAGGAATGGATGCATGAAGGCGGTCTATTTGCGCGCCTGCGACTGAGGTGACTTCAATGAAAGGGCGGCGCGAATGGTACATGATTTGCTATGACATACGCGATTCAGCGCGATGGCGAAAGGCATACAAACTGTTACAAGGCTATGGGCAAAGGATTCAGTACTCGATCTTCAGATGCCGCTTGACTAAGCCGGACATGGAAAAGTTGCGTTGGCAATTGACCGACATATTGGAAGACGAAGACAGCATCCTGTTCGTCGGACTTTGCAATCACTGTATCGAAAGGATTCCGCTGATCAACAGACCAGAGGAGTGGTCAAGCGATGATCCCAAATACGCGATCATGTAATTCAAAGATCGACGAGATTTTCAGCCGATGTTTACTTGACGACTATGAGAAGTGGCATGCTGTCAGAAGATTTGCCGTTTCGCTGAGAAGCCAGATCCTTGAGAAACTCAACAGCCGCATCTATACTCAGGCTCGGTACATTACAATAAACAATCAGAGGAAGTAAATATGAGGAGAAGCGCTTTCAATGCCCATGCTTGCATCCCCGTCCGCCATGCCTCTCCCAGCCTGGATTTCGGGGATCGGACTGCACCATTCATCGACTCCGTCAGGAGTTGAGCACATCAATCTGCCTGCCTTCCATCGTTCTGTAGTCGTCCTGCACCATTCATCGACTCCGTCAGGAGTTGAGCACCGCTCCTTTTTCGGGGCTATCGGATACCCAGGATTACTGCACCATTCATCGACTCCGTCAGGAGTTGAGCACATGCGAATGGGGCAAGCATCCAAGGTATAACTGATGCTGCACCATTCATCGACTCCGTCAGGAGTTGAGCACGTGGCA
>DATNRC010000070.1:0-12611 GCA_036703705.1 Candidatus Obscuribacterales bacterium | reverse complement strand
GTTCGTAATCAGATTGGCACAAGGCGTTACCAGACAAATCTCGACTTGCTCCCCAGCGATATATGGAGGGAAATTGCCAGTAAAAAGGGAAGTGAATCATGGGCCTCTCTGGCGCGCAGAAGCAATTTCAGAGGCGCCACGAACATTCACGTCGGTAAGCGGAGCCTCAGTCGTAAGCGCTTAAACCAGCTTGCAATAAGTCTGAACGATGAACGATTAAGGCACCTAGCCCAAAGCGACGTCTACTGGGATCGGATCGAGTCGATCGACTACGTTGGAGATAAGCAAGTCTACGACCTCACAATTCCCGAAACGCATAACTTCGTTGCCAATGACATCTGCGTTCACAATACCGCGCTCTGCTTGAACATTGCCCAACATGTTGCTGTAGAAACGGGCACGCCTGTCGCAGTCTTCAGTCTTGAAATGTCGAAAGAACAACTCGTAATGCGTATGTTGTGTTCGGAAGCAAACATTGATGCTAACCGGTTGAGAACCGGGCACTTGCATACGAACGACTGGACTGCGCTCGCCATGGCCATGGGCAGGCTCGGCGAGGCACCGATTTTCATCGACGACTCCGCGCTGGTTAACGCGCTTGAAATTCGTGCCAAAGCGCGACGACTGAAAGCGGAGATGAAAGGACTGGGGCTGATCATCATCGACTACATCCAGTTGCTTCAGGGGCGCAAACAAACGGACAACCGCGTGCAGGAAGTTTCGGAAATCTCGCGCAGTCTGAAGACGCTTGCGCGCGAGCTGAATGTTCCAGTGATCGCGCTTTCTCAGCTTTCCCGCGCAGTTGAGGCACGACAGAACAAACGGCCCATGCTCTCCGATTTGAGAGAGAGCGGATGCCTTACGGGAGATACGAAAATCTATCTTCCCGACGAGGGCGGCTATCGTCGGATTGACAGTCTCGTTGGACAGAGTAGTTTCAACGTTTTGGCTGTCAATCCAACCACATGGCGGCTTGAACGCAAGAGGGTAGTGAGTGCTTTTTCGACCGGTCATAAGCCAGTCTATAAGCTCACGACAAGATTAGGAAGGACAATCCGTGCGACGGCTAACCATAAGTTCTTGACGCTCGGAGGTTGGCAACAACTCGACGAACTTGCAGAAGGAATGCGGATCGCCACGCCACGCGAACGTTCAATTTCTCTCAATGGCTCCATTTGCAAAGAGCCCGCATTAGTAGGTATCGCGGTAGAGTCCTTAGCTACTATGGTACAAGAGCCAGAACAGGCAAGCGGATCGATTGGATCAGCAACAGGTGCTGACAGCGACGTTTACTGGGACATAATAGATTCAATTGAGCCAGACGGTATGGAAGACGTGTATGACCTTACAGTTGAAGATCTGCACAACTTCGTGGCCAACAATATCATTGTCCACAACAGTATCGAGCAAGACGCAGATCTGGTGATGTTTATTTATCGAGACGAGTATTACAATCCGGAGAGCGATCGACGAGGAGAGGCAGAGATCATCATTGCCAAGCAACGCAACGGCCCAACCGGCACCGTGGATCTTCTCTATCAATCGAGCGTAACTCGCTTCTTGAACAAAGTGCACAATCAGTACACGGCTGTTTGACGCGGGGCGACAAATTATCCGATTGACGATACAAGCAATCGTCTGCAGGGGCATAAACTTCGTCGGACATGAACCAGGCTAGAGCCATCGAGCAGTCCAAGACAAAGCTCATCAGTGTTTGCGCCCTTCATCGATCAAGGATTTGATATCAATGCCGCGAATGTTCAGCTCGGACCTGAGCTGGCGAATCTCTGCAATTGTTTGACTGGCTTTGGTGCGCTTCTCATCTATGGGGCACAGCCTTGCCACCGGCAAACCGTGGCGCGTAATGATGAAACTCTCCCCTCTGGCCATTCGCGAAAGCAGCTCCGCCAAATGCGTTTTTGCTTCGTAAGATCCAATTTGCTCCATTCAATTTGAACCAGTCGCCGACCAGTCTAAATCATAGCACATGGCGGACGAACCGAGACGGAGCGCTGGTCGAAAGCGCAACGATATGGGCTTACTTCAGTTGTGCTCGCCGTATGGATACCACCACGACTTTGGACTAGCGTTGAACTCCCAGTGCACGTGCTTCGTTTCCCTGAATTCATCAAGTCCTTCCTGACCCAATTCCCGCGCTCCGCCGCTGAATTTCATCCCACCAAACGGTCCGGCATAATTATCGGTGAGCGGATCATTGATCCAGATGGTGCCGGCTTTCACTTCTTCCAAAAACATTTTCGCTTTCATCGGGTCGCTCGTTAGAAGGCAGGCTCCAAGCCCATATTCACATTCATTGGTGAATGCCACCGCTTCCTCGAATGTTTTGTATTCCATAAGAGGAATCGCCGGACCAAATGTCTCTTCCTGCATGATCAACATATTGTGACTGACATTGCATAGGACTGTCGGTTCGAAGAAATAGCCTTTCTTGATTTTCTCCGGTCGTTTGCCTCCGGTCAGAACACGTGCTCCTTTGCTCACTGCTTCATGCACATGCTTTTCCACCTTCTCCCTGAATTGCGCTCCAATCATCGGCCCAATGTCGGTGTTGTGTTCAATTCCGGGGCCCAATCGCAAACTCTTCACATGCTCAACAAGAGCTTCTGTGAATTGTTTTGCTCTAGCAGCAGGAAGATACACGCGTTCTGTCGACGTGCAGACCTGTCCGGCATTCGTCAGCCCGGCATAAGCCAGGGCGCGAGCAGCCAATTCAGGATCGGCATCATCAGCAATAACAAACGCATCCTTGCCGCCCAGTTCCAAGTGCAGCTTCTTCATCATTGGAGCAGCAAGTGATGCAATGCGCTGTCCCGTCGCCAGACTGCCGGTAAAGGCGATGACGGGAACATCTTTATGAGTGACAAGAGGCTCAGCCACTTCCTTTCCGTATCCATTGATAATGTTGATTACGCCCTTCGGAAAATGATCGAAACAGTGTTTCGCTAAGTACATGGTGGAAAGCGGAGTGAGCTCGCTCGGCTTGATTATGACGGTGTTGCCTGCCGCGAGCGCCGGCGCGACTTTCCACGCCATAAGCAAAAGCGGATAATTCCACGGAATGATACAGGCCGCTACACCATAGGGCTCTTTGATGACAAGATTCAGCTGCGAATACTCTCCCGATGGAAGGACTCTTCCCCGCTCATGCCTGCCCAGCTCCGCATAATAGTCAAACGTATTCGTCAGCCACTCGAATTCTTCGTCGTTCTCCGGAATCGGCTTGCCTTCCTCAAGAGTAAGCAGCCGCACTATCTCATCTTTATGCTCGCGCATCTTGGCGGCGGCTTCATGCATAAGATTAGCGCGGGCATTCGCCGATGTTCGCCGCCAGACGTTGAACGCCTCTTTAGCCGCAGCAACTGCGGCTTCAGCATCACCGGCAGTTCCGCGCGGCACCACATCGAGAACTTCTTCCGTTGCCGGATTGATTACCTCTATGACATCTTTGCCGCCGTTAGTGAATTGCCCGTTTATAAAGTGATGCGCCATTCTTCCTTTCCTCCAGCGCCAAACCAAAGGAAAGATTATAGTCAATTTGAAAGCCAAGGATTTCTAAGGAAATCCGCATGACGACTAAAATAATCGCAAATAGACCTAGTGAATCCCCTCAGGCATGCGCATAGCAGCGACGTGCACCGGACACTCGTCGACCTCGCCCGCTTTGACGAGACGGCAGGCGCACCGATATGGATCAAGCCGCTGGGCTTCGATTGGCCTTGATGCCAGTTCAAGATCAATTACCTTGCTTCCGGCAACCTTGTGGAACACCCTGTGGACTGCTCTGCGGAGATTCAGGCGCATTGTCATACCGCGTCCTTCCTTTTCTATGGCTCGACCCGCTAATCTACGCAAAAGCTCACCCCTTGAAAACACGGTTTTCACGAATGATGTCCGCAGGGCAACTGTCGATCCTGGGAGTATTGCTTCATTCAGCGTCAGTGACGATTGAAATCCTAAGAAGACGGCTACTTAACCGGCATCCAGATGATTTCGTCTGTGGTCAGCCCAATCACCGGCTGGCTTTCAAACTCGAGCTTGTGCACATCCAAAACACCCACCGCATCTGTCGCTTCACTGGCAATAAGAAGTCGTCTTCCGTCGGGCATAAGTGTCAGCTCTCCCGGAAAGTCCACATCAAGCGGAAGCTTGACCTCAGAGACTTTCTGATTTGTGAGCAAATTGAATACCCAGATCGAATTGTCTTTGGCGTTGGCTACAAACAATTTGTCCTGTTTTTTGCTCAGGGCAAGACCAGTCGGCCCAGTCCCGGTTTGCAATGTATGCACGACCTGTTTTTTGGTGAGATCTATGATTGATACCGTATTTGATGAACGACTGGAGACGTACGCCCTCTGGCTGTCGGCGCTTATCGTCACAAAGCTCGGCATGCCACCAACGGGAATGGACGCCACAACCCGCTGGCTCATCGTATTGATGATCGTAAGCAGCCCGGCCGGAACATTGAGCACGAGGAGATGATAACCACTGGGACTTAACGCCAGGCGTCCCGGACCGGCGGGGACTTTCGTTCTGAGCAGATTGCGCCCGGAGGGAAGCTCCAGCACTGCAATGGTGTTGGTGCCGCTCTCAGAGACATAGAGAAGCTTGGCTTTGCTGTAAACAGCAATTCCTTTCGGCCTTGACTGTTTGGGCAAATCGAATTGACCAATGAATTGCCGTCTCTTAGGATCGAGAACCAAAACACGATTTTTGGTCTGATCGGCAATATAGGCAATTCCATCCGCCCAGGACATTCCGCAAGGCGTTCCGTCGATGGGGAATTCGTGGACCTTGCTCAAGTCGGTTTCGTTCAACAGCGCAATCTTCCCTGTGGATGGCGAATTGGCCAGAACGACGCCCGCACCATGGGTGGTGACCTCAGCGCCGTGCGCATCGCGAGCAGATGCTGCAGTATGGGCGACCGCTTCTGCGCTGCCCCCCTCTTGTATGGGAATGGCAAGATCGCCAATCAGACTCTTGAGGCTTTTCGGCAGTTCCAAGCCTTCTGGGACGATGAGATCTGAAGGCAATCGGCACGACAAAAGATGCTTGCGCGCCTCTTCGCTGATGCCATGCGGAATCTCAACCGTCTTCATCTTTCCTCTCTGGTGCAACCGCATATAGCACCAACCGTTGCTGAAGATAAGAAGATCGACAATGCCTGTTTCCGGATATGCCGCAGAAAGATGCACTTTCTCGGATTTATGCGTTTCATAATCGTGCGGCAGCAAGGGAAGGTAAAGCTCACGGTGGACGGTTTCAACCGAGCCATCGAGTCTGATTTTCGCGTCCGGCAAATGTTTGAGAACAGCTTCTCTCATCTCGGGCGTCAGTCTCGTCGCAGTGGCGGGCGGAACGAAAACCACGATGACCGCAAGGATCAATAACGAGAGTGTCAGAAAACGCTTTCCGATCATCTGTTCTTTTAGCTGCCTATATTACGCTGCCCTTTGCCTTGCTGCCTTTCCCTACTGCCTTTGCTTCTCACCGGCTTCATTTCTCGTCGCTGGCTTCATTTCTCTATTTCTCATCGCCGGCTCTATTTCTCGCCGCTGCCATTACTTCTCATCGCCGGCTCCATTTCGCCGGCATCATTTATCGCTGTCACCGTTTTTCGGTCTGAACGCGTCGACAATCTTGTCTAGGAACGATGAGTCATCCTTATTTTGAGACTCTTCTCTTTTCTCTTTGTTCCGCGCCTTCTTGGCATCACCTTTCTTGGAATCCACGGCGCTATCATCATCTTCATCCTTTGTGTCATGCGCCGCTTCGCGCTTTGACGCTTCTACTTTCGCCAGATCGCTCTTGGAAAGCGACAGTTTTTCACCTCTGAGCTCGGCAAAGCGCTCGAGAAGTTTTTTCTCTTCAGATGAAAGCCTCGTTGGTGTTTCAACGAGAAGGTGGACGATTTGATCTCCGCGCTTGCCCGGCTGATTGAAACGGGTGCGCGGCACGCCGAGATTCTTCATGACAACGGTGGCGCCCGTTTGCGTGCCCGAAGGAATCTTCACGACCTTGACGCCCTCCACCGTGGGCACCAGAATCTCGCCGCCAAGCGCAGCAAGAGCAAAGCCGATCGGTTGTCGCACATGTATAGTGTCGCCATCGCGCACGAATGTCTCGTGCTCTCTGATGTGCACGACGACGTACAAATCCCCATAAGGACCGCCGCGCCTTCCTTTGTCTCCGGCGCTCGACAATCTCAAGCGCGTGCCGACGTCGATGCCGGCAGGAACTTTGATCTGGAATTCACGCTGCTTGCGCAACAAACCGTCGCCCTTGCAATCCTTGCAAGGCTTGTCGATTTTGGTGCCGCTTCCCTGGCAGGCAGGACAGGCAATGACGCGTATCGTTTGGCCAAAGAATGTGTTCATTACTTGCTGCACTTGACCCATGCCGGCACAAGTGACGCAGGTAATCGGTGAGCTGCCGGGCGCAGCGCCGCTGCCTTTGCACGTATCGCACTCCTCGAGGCGGCGAATGTTTATTGTTTTGTCGCAGCCAAAAACAGCTTCCAGGAAATCTATCTCCAGGTCGTACTTCAGATGTGCGCCCTGCTCCGGCCCGCCTCGCCTGCCGCCTGAGCGAAAGGCGCCGCCGCCGCCAAAAAAAGCGTCCAGCATGTCGGCAATGTCGTCCATCCCGAATTGCGAAAAAGAACTGAAGTCGAAATTATCGAAACCACGCGTGGTGCCTTTCACACCTTCATGTCCGTAGCGATCGTAAGTGGCACGCTTTTGCGGATCGGACAGCACTTCATAAGCTTCCGCTAATTCTTTGAAGGCTTGCTCGTCTCCGCTGTCCTTGTTGTCGGGATGCAGTTGCCTGGCGCGCCCTCGAAAAGCCTTCTTTATCTCGTCCGGACTGGCGCTTTTAGAAACGCCCAGAGTTTCGTAATAGTCCTTTTTTGCCATAGAAACCAATTTAGATCACCAATTTATGCTCGGTCGCGTCTATTCTCCAATTTAAAGATCGTCGGCGGCCGCGCGTCCTGCCTTAAGCGAACTTTTATCCTTACCTTTGATCGCCCTAATCTCCGACACCGGCTACTTGTTTAAGTTCATTGAGGGCGTTTTCCAAGCCGGCGAGGTGTGACTTTAAACTATCCCAATTGCCCTTGGCAATAGTTTCTTTCAACTCTTCAAGCGCGGTATTTACCTTCTGAGCCAGCGATCCGTCCACAGAGCCGTTGAGCCGTTGCATGAGCTCTTCCGCTTCCTGGCACACTTTTTCTGCGTAGGACAATGTATCCACCTTGCGCGGTCCCGACTGGCTGAGCTCAATAGGCCCGGAATCTCCGAGCGCCGGTTTCCTCTTCGGCTGCACGCTCTGCCTGCTTCCCATATGGATGGCCCTTCCCAGCTCGAGAAGAGCGACATCCAGACCGGCTTTCAAAGACTTGAGCTCGTCGACGTTTTCTCTTTCCAGCGCGTCCTTGACCGCTGACACAGCGCGGCGCACCTTGTCCACCGCTGGTTTGTCGACACGGTCGCCATATTTCTGGATCGTTCGCTCCGCCTCAGAGCACAGGGCTTTCGCTTGCTCTCTTGTAGAAATCCGCTCTTTGGCCAGGCGATCTTGTTCTGCAAATTCTTCTGCTTCGCGCTGCAGTGCTTCCACTTCATCAGGACTGAGCCCGGTGCTTCTCTGCACGGTAATCGTCTGCTTGATGCCGGAGCCATGATCCCGGGCTGAGCAATGCAAAATGCCGTCGGCATCGATGTCGAATGTCACCTCAATCTTGGGCACGCGGCTGGGTGCCGGCGGGATGCCGGTAAGGTGAAACTTGGCCAGTGATTTGTTGGCGCTTGCCAGGTCTCTTTCGCCCTGCAAAACGTGCACCTCCACCGAAGTCTGCCCGTCTTCAGTGGTCGTGAAAGTCATGGTTCGGCTTGTGGGAATTGTCGTATTGCGCTCGATGATGCGGGTAAACAATCCGCCTGCTGTTTCGATGCCCAGTGAAAGTGGTATCACATCCAGTAGCAACACATCCTGCACTTCACCAGCCAGGATCGAAGCCTGGATGGCAGCTCCCAGTGCCACAGCCTCATCAGGATTGACGGACTTCGAAGGCTCTTTGTTGAAAAAACGGCGAATATTGTCTTGAACGGCAGGAATTCTGGTTGAGCCGCCGACAAGTATGATGTGATCGATGCGCTCGGGGGAAAGACCAGCATCTTCGAGCGCTTGATGCAACGGTCCGTTTGTCGCGTCAACCAGATGAGCAGTCAGCTCGTTGAATTTGTCGCGGGTGAGAGTCGTCTGCAAATGCTTGGGACCGGTCTCATCGGCTGTCAAAAACGGCAGGTAAACTTCAGAAGTGACCGCAGTCGACAGCTCAATCTTCGCTTTCTCGGCAGTTTCCTTGAGACGCTGCTTGGCCATCAAATCGGCTGAGATGTCGATGCCCGTAGAGGCTTCAAATTCGGCGATCAGCCAATCCATAATCGCCTGATCGAAATCGTCGCCGCCCAGCCGATTGTTGCCGCTGGTAGCCTTTACCTCAAAAACGCCGTCGGTTATCTCCAGAATGGAGACATCGAAAGTGCCGCCTCCGAGGTCGAAGACAAGAATGGTGGCATGCTCCTCCAGCTTGTTCAATCCATAAGCAAGCGCCGATGCAGTAGGTTCGTTGATGATTCGCAATACGTCAAGTCCGGCAATCTGACCGGCATCACGCGTAGCCTGGCGTTGCGCGTCATTGAAATAGGCAGGCACAGTAATTACGGCTCTCGAGATTTGCTCGCCGAGATATGCCTCAGTGTCCGCTTTCAGTTTCTGCAGAATCATGGCCGAGATTTGCTCCGGGCTGTGCGCGGCAGAATCAATATGCACGCGGTAGTTGGTTCCCATCTCGCGCTTTATTGATTGCACCGTGCGCAAATGATTGGTGACAGCCTGGCGTTTGGCCACTTCACCAACGAGCCGCTCGGAGTTTTTTGTGAAAGCAACGACGGAAGGCGTAGTGCGTTGTCCTTCGGAATTCTGGACGATGACTGGTTTGCCAGCTTCCATGATGGCGACACATGAGAAGGTGGTCCCCAGGTCTATGCCTATGATCCGGTCACTACTCATCCTTCACCCGTGTGCCACTCTGCATTTCAGCATATTCGCTTCCTTTTTCGTCTGCGTCACCGATGTCGTATACCTGTCCGTCATCGGCAGCCTCCGGCTCAGCGGCACTGTCAGAGCCGAAGTCTTCGCTTGGAGTAATCTCCTGCTCGAGAAGTCGCTCATCAATGTTAACGATTGGCAAATCCTGCGTGGAAGTGGGTTTCTGGTGGAGATCCTTTGTCAGTTCTTCCGCATTGCGGCGGCCGCTCTCCTTTTTTTGCGGCTGAACGAGATTCTGCAACGCTTGTCCCACGCTCTGCTCGCTGGGCTGCTCGGGAGCAGCCTCAGGCGTAGCCTCTTCAGCAGCGGCGGCGGCCTCCCGCACTTGAGATTCCTCCGGCGCCGGCTCGCTCTCCTGGGCAGCCGGCTGAGGCGGCTCCTCCTGTGTGCGCGCGGAAACATTCACGAGGGCCGGCCGCAAAATTCTGTCTTTAAACATGTAACCACGCCTGAGCTCATGAACGACCGTTCCATCCGGATAGTCATTGGTGGGAATTTCCTGCACAGGCTCGTGGAGCCGCGGATCGAAAGGCTGCCCGATTACCTCCATCGCCTTGGCGCCCAGTCCTTCCAGACAACGCGCAAATCGGTTGTAAACGAGAGAGAGGCTCTCCAGCATCGCCTTGGGCTCCATCGCCTCATTGAGGCTTCCCTGCGCTCGATCAAGATCATCAAGCGCCGGCAGGATGCCTTCCAGCGCACGCATCATGCCTGTGCCGGCAAACTCCTCGCGCTCACGATCCATGCGCCGCCTGTAGTTTTCAAAATCAGCGGCCATGCGCTTGTAAAGGCCTTCTGTCTCGGCAACCTTGGCCTCGAGCTCCGCTACGTGAGCCTCAAGGCTCTTGCAGCTCATGCATTCGCCGCGCGGTCCGGTTTGGGCGGGCGCGGAGCCGCCGCCTTCAGCCAGCTGAATGCCGAAATCGTCAGGGTTGACTTCCTCGCCGGCATACATGGCGCGGTAAAACGCCTTGGCTGCGCTCATCCGCGAGTTTCGGTCCTCTGCCTTGCTCTCGGCATTGGCAGAAGGGCCGGGGGCACTTTGTTCTTGAGCGTCCGCCGCCTCACCTCCGGATTGAGTGTCTACCTGGTCCTTTTCTTCCATGGCCATTCACTTAGGTCTCCCAGAATAACTTGACTTTCCCCCGATTAACTGCACTCTTCCCACAATAAATCGCAACTATTCATTTCCCGCTCAATTCAGGTGGGTTTTTGAAGCCGTTAGTTGGCGCGGGAAAGCAGTGGGTTGAGCGACCAGGGCAGTCTCCCTCTTATAATTCTAGGCCACATGACATGGATAGGCCGTACATTTGTCATTTCGCAATATTGTCTTAACGGCTGAGTGCCGGCTCTCAGGGCTGGCGGTAAGAAAGCGGGGTTAATCGTGACATTTTTTCTTGATCCGGCGGCAAGGCTGGCTATTTATGCAGAAGGTGAGTTCGGCAAGGGACATTCGAAGACGGCGGAGGGCGTAATCAGGTACGGGCGCAATCCGATTGCTGCTGTAATCGACAGCAGCGAAGCCGGCAAAACGGTCAAGCAAGCGGTCAAAATTGATTGCCCCGCTCCGATTGTCGCCTCCGTCAAGGATTCTCTTCAGTTCAAGCCCGATGCCCTTTTGCTGGGAACCGCCTGGACGGGCGGCCACCTGCCTGATGCGTGGCGCAAGGACATTTTGACTGCCATCGAAAACGGCATGGATGTAGTGAATGGGCTGCATGACTTTTTATCGGACGATCCGGAAATTGCTCAGGCAGCTGCTCGCCATCGCCGCCATCTTTTCGACGTGCGCAAACCGCCCGACAATTTGCCTGTGGGTGAAGGCTTGGCAAGGAATCTCGAGCAGATGGTCGTTTTGACCGTGGGCACAGACTGCTCCGTCGGTAAAATGACTGCTTCCCTGGAATTAGACAGAGAAGCCCGGCGCCGGGGCCTGAGGAGCAAATTTGTGGCCACCGGACAAACCGGCATCATGATTTGCGGTGAGGGGATTGCCATCGATCGGGTAATAGGCGATTTCATGGCCGGCGCCGTCGAGCAAATGGTCATGAGCGCCGCCCAGACTAGCGACTTGATTTTCGTGGAAGGGCAGGGCTCGCTCGCGCATCCTGGCTTTTCCGGCGTCACTCTGGCATTGCTGCATGGCGCCTGCCCGAAAACGATGATTCTCTGTCACAAAGCAAGCAAGACAAACATCTGCGAATTGCCGCTGCCAATGCCGAGCCTGTCCAGCATCATCGAGGCTTGTCAGTCGATGTCGCGTTTTCTTGTGCCGGCCAAGGTAGTGGGCGTGGCGCTCAACACCTGGGGCATGGACGAAAGAGCTGCTGAGCTCGCCATTGCTGCCGCGAAAGAAGAAACAAAACTGCCGGTCGTGGATCCGGTAAGAAATGGAGCAGGCGAACTGCTCGATGCCATCCTTGCTCACCGCGAGCTGCCGGTCGGTTAGAATAGTCCGGCTGTTTCGGAGGAACGATATTGAAAACAACGCGCACGAAATCGATTGCTTTGTCATTCCAACCGCTTTCCCTTACGACGACCCACCCCTTCGGAATCTCGTACGGCACGTCGGAAAAAACGCACAATGTGCTTGTCAAACTGGATTTCGAAGGGCTGACCGGACTGGGAGAAGCCGCGCCCGCCGAATATCACAATGAGAGCGAGCACACAGTGCAAGCCGTACTTGAAACATGGCAGAAGCAAGACATTTTAGGCGACGATCCATTTGCCATTGCCGAAGTGATGCGGCGCCTCGATAAATCGATAGCCGGCAACAATGCAGCCAAAGCTGCCGTGGAGATGGCACTGCATGATCTTTGCGGAAAAATTGCCAGCACGCCAACTTTCAAGATGTTGGGGCTGTCCAATCTGCCTGCACCAATAACAGACTTCACGATCGGCATCGACTCGGTCGAGATGATTGAGAAGAAAACGCGTGAAGCGCTCGATGCGGGCTACAACAAGGTCTTGAAAGTAAAGCAAGGAACAAGCTACGACCGCGAGATCATCAAGCGCGTGCGCAAGGTGGCACCGAATGTGGCGCTGCGCGTCGATGCCAACGGCGCCTGGACGCCAAAGCAAGCAATCGAGATGTCGCATTTTCTTGCCGAGCACGGCGTTCAATTTATCGAGCAGCCCTTGCCAAAACATGCGCATGTCGATGATTTCCGCTTTGTGCGCGAGCACTCGCACATTCCCATTTATGCAGATGAGAGTGTTTGCCGATCGAATGACGTTGCCCGATTGGCTGGCGCCATAGACGGTGTCGTTGTCAAACTGGCGAAAACAGGCGGATTGCTCGAAGCATTGAAAGTCATACACACTGCGCGGGCCCACTCGATGCAGATTATGTTCGGCTGCATGATCGAATCATCGCTGGGAGTGACCGCAGCAGCGCAATTGGCTTCGCTTGTCGATCATCTCGATCTCGACGGCGCTCTTCTTTTAGCCGACGATCCATATCTCGGCGTCATCTA
>DATNRC010000069.1:0-10891 GCA_036703705.1 Candidatus Obscuribacterales bacterium | reverse complement strand
CTCGGCTCAGCGACTTCTCGGCTCAGCGACTTCTTGACTCCGAAAAGTCAGTCAATGCGTTGCTCGAAAGCGATTTATACCGAACGACCAGACGGCGCGATAATCTCTTGACAGCCTTAAATCTGGGGGTTATCCTGGCCTTTCCCTCAGATTTAGACAGCGCCGATGTCAGTCGACGAAATTCGCGATTTTCAAAGCCGAAACGCAGCGTGCCATGAGTATTCGCCGCCGGCGGATAATGAAGTACCGACGCTGGTTCCAGATCGCGAGCCTGATGCCTGCGACCGTACCAGCTATGAATATGGGGCGCAGCCCATTGATATTCTTGCGCTCTACAAAAGCGCCAAACCAAGCGTGGTACAGGTCGCGGGAAATGACGTCGGCAGCGGTTTTATGGTGGACAGGGTCGGCACAGCGTGCCTTGTGGCAACTGCCAATCATCTTGTTAGCAACTCTGACCAGGCAGCCATCAGGTTCAACGACACTGACGATGTGCGGATAATTCCCAAGGTAGCGAAGGACCCAGCCAACGATCTGGCGCTTCTCGAGTTCGAGCCTAACCAGGCTGGCGAATGCAAGCCGCTTGGTCTGCAGGCAAAGGAACCGCGCAAAGGCGATCCGGTCGTCACATTGGGATTCCCGCGCATGTCGGTTGAAATGTTTGCTTCGCCAGGGAAAATTTTGGAAACGGACGGCAAGATGAAGAAGCCGCCGGAGTTCGGCGAGAACGTAGATCGAAATGTGATTACGACAGAGCAGCGGACCATGGGTGGAAACTCCGGCGGGCCTCTTTTGAACGCGAAAGGTGAAGCCGTCGGTGTGCATGTTGCCGGTGGAACGAGAACGCTCAGTTTTTGGAAAGGCGGAGGAACGATAAGAATCGCGCACGACACGAAGATTGACGCGCTCAATGCCTTGATCGAGAAATACAAGAAAGCTCGCGCCCATCAGCCTCAACCAATGGATCCTGCGAACTAACGCGCGCCGCCTGCCATTCCCGTGAGAATTTTCAGTCTCTCTTTTAACGCTTCGACGTTCGGGCCGCTGGGAAGCGCCTGCATGTATTTCTTGTACTCGGCAATTGCATGCTCAGGCTGATTGAGAGCCTCATAAAGGATTCCGAGATCGTAATAGCATTCGCCTGTTACGGCTGGGTTCGGATCGAGCTGCAATGCCTTTCTATATGATTGCTCGGCTTTGAGATTGTCTTCCTTGGTGTTGAGCGCTTGTCTCGCCGTGCCGAGATTCAGATGTATGACTGCATTTTCTTTGATGCGAATTGCTCGCTCATAAAGCGATATAGCACCGCTGATGTCCGGCTTTGTTGAATCCGTTTGTTTTTTGATAGCCTTGTCGACAAGTTGTTGAGATCTGCGTACTGCAGCCGATTCCAAATAAGTCTTTGCGTCTTTGTTCTTCTCATCCAGAGACAGAGTGCGTTTGTACAGCTCATTCGCACTATCCAAATCTCCTTGATTGTCATAGCAAGTAGCGAGTGAATAACAGTAAGCAGCATTGCCGGAATTGTTCTCCAAAGCTCTCAGATATTGTTTGATTGCCTCATCATATCTGCGCTCGCTCTGCAATTTGATTGCCTTTGCATAACAAGCTTCTGCAATTGCTGTTTTGTAGATCTTGCCATTTGACGGATCCTTGGCTTCTGCCTCGGTGTAAAGTCTCACCGCTTCGTGGCAATTGCCTTTCTGCTGGTGAAGCGAAGCCAGAAATGCGATGCAGCGAGCATCTGTTGAGGCGGCCACGACAGCTTTCTCCGCTGCTGCGATTGCTTCCTCGACCTTATTCTGTTGCGCAAGGGACAGGGCTCTTTGATAGCAGTCTTCAGCGTCCCTTTCCTTCGCCATTTGTTGAAGAGACTTGATGGTTCTTGTCTTGTTTGGGTCTCTTTGCAGCTCGGCGATGCGGGCCTTCGCCTCTGTTTGATACTTTCCTTCGCCGTGCGAGGTGGCGAGGTATTTGTTGTATTTGGACAGCGCTTCTGCTCCTTTGCTGAAATGTTCGTCAATCACCGCCATCCAATAAAGATTGTCGGTCTGTCCCTTGGGGTCAAGCTTATAAGCCTTTTGATATGCATTGTGGGCGTTCGGAAAATCTTGCCTGGCATAGAGAGCAGAGGCAAGGTTGAACCACAACGGAGCATTGTTTGGTTGAACAGATGCAGCCTGCTTGTAGAGATCGATCGCTCTTGAGTATAGGTCGGCAGCAGTGTCACTGCCGATGGCAGCTTCTGATGCCTTTTTATGCAACTGCACCGCACTCGCGGTGATTGGTTCCGCCTTTAACTTCAAACATCCATCAAATGCCTCCTGGTATTTGTTTCTGTTCTTCAAATCGGTCTCTTGCGAAATCGCTGTGCGATACTCACTGAGCGCGTCATCGAATTTCTTCTGCATCTGGAAGCAAGCGCCCAGATTGTAGTGATAAGCAGCACGAGCAGGATTGTCTTTTGCCAGATCAGCGTAGTGTTTAGCTGACTCGTGCGACAATACATGCGCTCCGGCATCACCGCATAGCGACCCGGCATCACCGCATAGCGACCCGGCCATTCTCGCTGTAGCCCAAAATCACACCAACATCCAGGAGAACGTCATGCAACAAGTCGTCAATCGTGCAAGCGAATTAGTGGCTGCCCTAGAACGTGGTGAATCCCTGCCATCCAGCTGGTACACCGATCCTGCCGTCACCGAGCAGGAGATCCACAAGATCTTCCGCAAAAGCTGGCAGTACGTTGGCTCAACAAAACAGTTGAAGAAAATTGGCGACTACATAACCGGATATGTAGGAGAGATTCCAGTTGTTGTAGTGCGGAATGAGAATGGACTGGAAGGCTTTATCAATGTCTGCCGGCATCGTCGTCACGAAGTGATGCAGGGATGCGGCAATGCCAAAATCATGCAGTGCAGGTATCACGCTTGGACATACGATCTCAAGGGACAGTTGAAAGCGGCTCCGCGATCTGACAGGGAACTTGACTTCTGTACGTCGGATTATCCACTGCTGTCGATAAAAGTTGAGACACTCGGACCTTTTGTCTTTGCAAACGCTGATGAAAAGTGCCGTTTGCTGCATTCATATTATGGTGCCGTTCTGGACATCATCAGGGAAAGCGGTCTCGATCTCGACAGCCTCGAGTTGTGGAGCCGCGAAGAATGGCAGTCAGAAGCAAACTGGAAAACGATGTTGGAAAACTATCTTGAATGCTACCATTGCCCGGTGGCGCACCCGGGCTTCAGCGCTGCCATCGATGTAGATCAAGACAGCTACAAACTGACGCCCCATGAGTGGTTTTCCAGCCAGGTCGGCCACGTTCGTGAGTCGGCGCTGGAAGGGAAGAGCAAGATCAAAATCTACGACGCCAAGGGCGCCGTCAGGCAGGCCCAGTATCACTTGCTGTGGCCGAATTTCACGATCAACATTAATCCCGGCTTCCCGAATCTTTCAGTCGATGTCTGGCTGCCTGATGGTCCGAATAAGGCAAAAGGATTTTCCGAGCAATACTTTGGACCCGGCGTGGACAAGAAGTGGGCGGAGGAGCTGATCCACTTCAACAAGGAAGTGGGAAACGAAGATGATGAGCTGACTAATTCCGTTCAGCGTGGACTGATTGGCGGCGTTCCTGCTTTAGGAAGGTTCCTCACCAGGAGCGAGCATCTCTGTATTCATTTCCTTAGCCTGGTCGTGAAGGCGGTGTCGGATTAGAACTTGAGGAAGATATCAATTTTCACCCTCGCGCTAATGGCGTTGTTGCACGGCCCGCCAGCCATGTGTGATGACGCAAGTGACGAGGCTGAGCTGAAAGCCATAAAGCAATTGATGCTCGTCGATCAGTTGGACGATGCTTTGCAAAAAGCAGATAAATTGATTGCTCGCTCGCCGGACTGTGTTTCCGCTTACATTATTCGCAGCGACATAGAGTCGCAAAAGGGCAAATACGAGAGCGCTCTCAAAGACCTGAACACAGCCCTTCGCAAGCACCCCGATCACCCCAGCGCATTGCTCGCCCGGGGACTTTTATACTTCCACCTGAAACGATATCAGGAAGCGATTGCCGACTTCAGCCGCAAGATAGATCTGGGCACGAAGAAGAAGGCGGCATTTCTCTGGCGGGCACGCTGCTACGAGGAAATCAAGCAACCGCATAAGGCGCTCGCTGATTATTCTCTCGTCATCAAGTATCATCCGCGCGATGTCAACATTCGTGCGCGCAGAGCTCATGTCCTGGTCATCTTGCGCAAGTATGACGAAGCAATCAAGGAATGGTCGGAAGTGCTCAAGCTCGCGCCGGATGACGGAACGGCGTACAGTGAGCGGGCGGACGCATTTGCCGCCAAAGGGCACTGGAAAAGAGCGGTTGCCGACTATACGCAAGCGCTTGCTATCGAACCGCAATTCAGCCGAGCTTTGCGAGGCAGAGCCAGAGCATACGAGCAGCTCGGGGACAAGGCGCGAGCCGACGCGGACCGGCGCGCAGCTTCGCGAATCGAGGAAGCGAAGTAGCCGACTGCTATGCGCAATAGCACTGCCATGCGCAAAAGCACTGCCATGCGCAAAAGCACTGCTGACTTCTCCGTCCGTGCGAGGCTTGCTGAGCGGCGCGCGGTGTTTGAACGCCGCACGGTGTTTGAACGCCGCACGGTGTTTGAACGCCTTATGATATTTGACATAGAATTCCAGGCGGTCTTACGTAAATGGGGGCCATTTTGTCGAAAATGACATAGAATTCCAGGCGGTCTTAAGTAAATGGGGGCCATTTTGTCAAAAATGACATAGAATTTCAGTTTTTCTATGTCATTTTTGACAAAAGTCCGCGCGGGAGATCATGCGCGGGAGATTATGGTTGGGAGATCATGCGCGGGAGATTATGGTCGGGAGATCATGCGCGGGAGATTATATGGTCGGGAGATCATGCGCGGGAGATCATGGTCGGGAGATCATGCGCGGGAGATCATGGTCGGGAGATCATGGTCGGTCGAAATGGTGGAAAAGACCCGGCATCGGGCAAGCCCAATGCCGGATCCGGTGTCCCCTTCGACTCCAATCAAGACATACTATGTTGCGCTTTTGCCATGCCATGGGTCAGATGACGAAATTGACTTTTGTGACAGCGCTTGACCCGGCAGCGAGTCGTGAGGCTGGCACGTGTATGGCTCAAAATGGGACGTCCTGTCTGTTCGCTTCCGCGGGCGTGCGGTGTGGGTCACAATAGGGCGTGGAAGGCAAGACATACATGTCAATGTCAAATACAGCATACACGTAAGAACAAAGTTCAGCTGATCTCGCAGTAGCTAGCTGCGCATGGGCGGGCGCAGATTATTTCTGCCGGGCAGATGTAAATAGTTTGATTCGGCATCGCAAACGTCGTTGAGCGCGGTGTCCTGGCGGCTCTACATTGAAGCATTTGATGCCTCCTTTTATCGTCGCAGGACCAGCCAACACCCAGACGTTAGCCCGCCGACAACACTGCAAGCCACTGCATTTGGTGCAGCGTATTTCCTCGGCCGGACTGCGCGCAGTTTGTTTGAGTGCGATCGCGGCTGCTTGCGAACTTTGCGCGGTTTGCTCAATTTGAGCAATCTGGTCCGCATGCAGTGCGATTCCCTGGTAACCCTTAGGCTTATGACGTTTCATGGGGGTGGAGATGATTTACAAGAAGCTGCTGCAACTATCCCGGGAGTTTACCGGGGCAACTCTTGTCACCTATGGCGGTGCGCCCGGCGGCTTGTGTGTGCAGGATGCGCTGGCAAAGATTCGAATTGCTCATGTGGACGAGAGTCAATCAGGCAAAGAACCAGTTTGGGAAAGCCTTGGTTCACAGGTACAAAGGCAGATTTTGGCATATGCCCTTGGCACTTCCGTCCAAGGGTGATCGAGAACAATCTCCCACAAGAAGTTTGGAAAGGGCAGATGATGAAAGAAGAGACGAGTAGTGATATTGGCGTCGTTTGGCAAGCCATGCGCACTCCCGCCCGGTTCTTGATGGCGCTTATCGTCCTGCACATCGCCTGGTCGATGTGCACGGCGGCGGTGCCCGCGGGACATGTCGCTTTGCTCTATCGTTGGGGCAAGCTCGATCCTTCAGTAGTGCACAAACCTGGTTTGATGTACAAACTTCCATGGCCGATACAGAGCGTTGAGTATTACCCGACGCGGCTTGATATCGCGCTTCAGAAAGGCGAGGTTGCTGATTCAAAACAGCAGCTCATCGACGCGGAGATATCCGTTCAGCTGGTCATCAATCCCGATAAGGCTCCCGAGTTGAGACAGGGGGTGGGGACCTGGCCGACGGTCGTGAAAATCGCGATCGACAACAACATTCTCCAGGCGACAAAGAGTGAGACAACGCTCAAACCAGTCCAAAGGCTGGTGACCGAGCGCTCGCAGCTTGTCTCCCAAATCAAGGCACATTTGCAGCGGTTGGTGGATGCCACGCTTGCCGAGAAGGGCATTGAGAATGCTGTTACAGTGGTCCAGGTGGGCATCAACCGCTTCGACTTCAAGCCGGGATTTGTGAAGTCGATTGATGACATGGTAGTGAGTGCTCAGGTTGCGTATACGGAAAATATCAAAAAGCAGGTGAAAACAATTCTTGCCGACGCCAATGGTCAGAAGACCGAGATCGTCGGTAAAGCCAGGGCCTATCGCACCGGTGTGGTCGGGGCCGCGCAGGCTTATGCCATTGAGATTCTCGGCGAAGCCGCCAAAGCCAATTCCGATCTGCGCGTGTACGAGGCCATTGAAGCCTGGAACAAGAAAGTTCCTAACATAAGCATCGGCGGCGGCGGGGCAAATCTGCTGATCACTGCTCCGCAAGCGACAACCGACGGCCGTTAATCCTGACTCCAAAAGGAAAGGAAACGAGAATGGAAATCCACCAGAAGGTCATCAGCCTCATAGCCTGGTTGGTGTGTGGTGTGTACGTGCTTGCTGCATTAGGCTTCCCATTGGTCTACGTTGAGACAGGGAGCACTGCTGTCGTGACTACTTTCGGCGCGGTCACGGGATACCTGGAGAACGGCTTGCATCTCGTCATCCCATTCGCGCAAGAGGTCCATCATATTCCCACCCGGCTTCTCACCGTGACGACTCAAACAAGCGCCCCGACGATTGATCTGCAAGAAGTAGAAGCGAAGGTGAGCTTTCAGTTCAGTCTGGTACCGGCTGCTGCCGGTGGTGTTTTTGAGCTGATTGGGGATGTAAGCGACGTTGAGCGTGTGATCCTCGACCCCGGACTGCAAGAAGAGCTGAAGGCAGTGACTGCCAAATATCAGCTCGACGAGTTGCTGGGGCAGAGAGACAAGGTCAGCCATGAAACAAGAGAAGCTCTCGAGACGTGGGTCCTCAATGCTCTGAGAGCGCGAGGACTGGACAAAGTAATCAACGTGGGCAGCCTTCAGCTCTCTAATCTGGCTTACAGCCAGGTCTTCCAGGACGCGGTAGCTCGCAAGAGCGAAGCGCAAAACAAGGTCCCGGAAGCGGAGAACACCAGCAAGGGCATCATCGCTCAGGCTGAAGCTGAGGCCGCCGAGATCATGCGGCAGGCAGATGCCGATGCACTGACGATTCGCGTAAACGCGGAGCAAGAGGCCAAGGCTATGCAAGAGAAAGCCGCTCAGCTCAAGGAGCACCCTGAGCTGCCCTGTTATCTTCTCTACAAGAAATGGAACGGCGAACTGCCGGCAGTCACTGACGGCAGCAATCCGCTTCCTTTTTATGACGAGGCGTGCAGGGGAGCGAAGTAGTCGTCATCAATGGGCGAAGTGAAAGGGGGACCAATGGCGCTCTACGCGACAACTTTGACGAGCAAATTGGAGAGATAGCCGAGTGCCTGCAAGCCTTGCAGGAGGCAAAAACTCGAATGATCGCTCTTTCGGACGGCGATGCGATTTTATTCCTCGATGCCTGTGACGACGTTGTTGATGCAAGGGACGAATGCATGGCGGCCCTTGACCGTCTGCGGAACATTTTCAGAGGTGACACACACGGTAATGAAAACTATAGGAGGCTTCTGTCGCAAACTATAGGAGTGGGCCATCCGCGAGATGTAGCAAACAGTGAATTGATCGCGAACTGCCAAGACAGGCTCCGAACTTGCTATCCAGACTGCCGCTAGCTGCACGAGCTTCCAGGAATGAGCTCGTGACATTAGTTGTGAAGTCTGTGCAACATCGCGTGCAATTGGCGCCTCGGATAGTGCAGTTTTGAGGCAGGTCGCCGACCGCCAATTTCACTGCCAACGCCAAGCCCGTGAGAGCACCATCATGTGATGGTGCTCTCATTGGGTTTGTGCCGCCTTCGCCAATAGTGGTGCCTACATGCCGCTTTTGCCGCCAAAAGCCGCATGCCGCCAAGAGTCGCATGCCCGCAACAGCCGCATGCCCGCAAGAGTCGCATGCCCGCAAAAGCCGCATGCCCGCAAGAGTCGCATGCCCGCAACAGCCGCATGCCCGCGATGGACGCTGTCCGCGCTCTCCGACGGGACAGCATGAGCAACTTCCCGCTCAGGGATCCTTTTTGAAAGGCACAAACATGACAGTTAGCCGGATGTTTTGCCGCGCGCTGGCCCTGACAGCAGCAGCAGTTCTGGCTGCAGTTACCGTCCCCGCATCAATCTCTGCGACACCAAATGAGCGGAAAACCCCCGTCTTTGATTTGACGGAACTCTCCGTCGGTACGAGGTTTCGTCTGGTCGAAAACAGCGATGAGATCGTCACCAATGAGCATGTGCAATACCGTTTCAGCTTAGCGGGGCGATTCAACCTGGATGGAGATGGCGATCACAGCATCTTCTTCCGCCTTACAACGGGAGCCGTCTTTGGCAACACGTGGAACAACACGGGGCTGAGTTTCAACGGCAGCCAGGACGGACAGCTGGACATGGCTATCCGTCACCTCGACTATACAGTCAGGATTATGCCCTGGCTTAGCCTGAGCGCAGGCAGCCTGGAGTTCGACAAGGGCGAATCTTCCGTCATCACGCACTTCACCCAGGAGGGCTACTTCATGGGCGCCAAGGTGCGGCTTATGCGACCGGACCTCGTCTGGTTCGATCAAATGTCTCTGAGTGTCGGCTACCTTGGCGGGTTGAATGATGCCAGTGTCTTCGACAGGCTGAATCAGATCGGCTCATTCAATTACGTTCAAATCCTCATCGCCAAGGAATTGGGTCGCGTCCGGCTATCTGCTGATGTGACGAAGTGGGGAGAGACTGTGCTTCTCCATCAAGCAGGGACAGTCCGCGTTGCAGAAGCGGTAGTGCTTGATAAAGTCCATATCGAGACATATCAGCGCCTCACCACCGCTCCGGATTTCGGATACGCGCTCTGGGGCGAGAAGTCGATTGGCAAATTGGCAATCAATGTCGGATACGCCAACATTGATCCGCTGTTCGTTTTGAACGATGGCAAGTACGGCATCGGGCAGAGAGTATTTGGTGGCGTCTCTTACGACATCACGCAAGAACTCTCAGTGCGGGCCTATTACACGCACGCCTTCAACAACGACTTCAAAGTGGGCAATGCTGAGCGGTTCGACCTCGCAGTGGTCTATAATTTCATGCCGCTGATACATAAGTAAGGCAGGAAATTGAATTGTGCGTAGCTGCCGCCTTTCACAGAGCAGCAGCTGCGCATCCAAGGGACATGTGCAAGGGCAAGCAAATTTCCAAATCAAAATGGCTATCCTCCATGCCGATGCCGGCATGAAAAGGCGCTCACGGCCAGGTAATGCCGTGGACGGTTCGTACAACTGGTGAGCGCGGACAGCTCCTCCGGCTCAGAATACAAATGCAATTGAGAAGGAGAAAAGATTGGCTACCTTCCTTGAAAAGCTTAAGACTGCACGGCTCGGCCGCATCGCCTTCGAGTCCCTGTGCGGCAAGTACGGCGTTGATTCTCAGGCGCCCGACGCGCTCCACCAGGTCGACCTGAAGCTGTCGGAACTTGGAAGGCCGCTCAACCCGCTTACCGAAGAGCGCGTAAACGACTACATCCGTGGCTAGTGCTAATCCATCCCGCGCGATTTAGGAACAAGCCTATAAGTATGCATGCCTGTAACGAAGCAGTCATGCGTACTCATAGGCTTGCCCGATTTTTTCTTACTTTTCCAGGCACCATATATGGTGGCGCACGGCGACCGATTCTGAACGGGTGCTGACAATAAGGAGAACCCGCGCAAAGCGTTTTTGATTTTTGACGATTAATAATAGACCGGTTTACTCAAATTCGACACGAAAGAAACGCATTGACTCATCAAAAATCTAACCGTGACAAGGTTGTTGGCGCAGACTTGCCAGCGAACACGGGACAACTCTGTCGTTGCAGCGATGGAGCGCATCCAAGAAGGGCTGTAAGGTTAGAAAATTACGTGAGGCAACGCGGTCGGTAAGGACATGCGAATGTGATCGTTGGTCAGGGCAAGAGCGAACTCAAAAAAGTACGCCCAGCGCCAGCAGAATGAGGCCGGTGCCGAAAGAAGCAAGATTGGCAAGCAATATGACAACAAATTCCCCCTTGCACTGGAGGAAGGGCTTGTCGGGGCAGAATGTGAAGCGGAAGATGAAAAACTCGAACAGCGGAGCAAATGTCTCAGCGGCGGAAATGCAGGTCATCTCGCCGAATGCGGGAAGGAGCAACTCCCGGCTGACGACATTGACTATTGGATAGGTGCAGGCGGTGAGCCAAAATGCGCTGAACATGCGCACTTTCAGAGGATAAGTCTCCGACAGCCCGAATATTGGAAATTCCGCTCGAAATCGGCCACCGATTCCACTAATGTCCGGCCACCCAATCCGCTAATTCCCGGCCATATGCCAAGGGGTTGAGGACATGTCTGCGATTGTGAGGTTTAGACATGCACCATATGTAGTGGCATAAGA
>DATNRC010000068.1:0-5888 GCA_036703705.1 Candidatus Obscuribacterales bacterium | reverse complement strand
GTGAATCAGAGCCTGACGGCGCGGGCAAGATGCAGCTAAGCGCCCCTTATGAGATTGATTTAAGTGGTCGTATCGGAAGCCGAGCTGTCTGTCCCGCTCTTTTCAGCGGCGGGCGCCGTTTGTGAGAGGAGCATTTGCATCGCATCCCCGTAGCCGTTTTTGTTGGCCTCTTGCTGCACCCAGTCTATGCAGGCCTGGGCGCCGTCTTTGCAGTATTGCTCGACGTTTGGTCCCATAAGAACCGTGCGCGCAGTTTGAATGTTCTGTCCAGTCGGGGAGTTGGCAACCTGCTGCACGACTTTGGTGCGCAGAATCTCTTTCTGCTTCCAATTCTGTTCGACCTTGGCGACACCCTTTTCAGCCTTTTGCTGCTTCTCACGCTCTTGCTGCACATCGCGCATCAAGTTGTCCTGGGTCTTGTCGCTACCCTTTCCCTTGTTGACTTCTTCCGGTATTTCTCTACCTTTACCAACCATGATTAACCTCTGGCTTTCTCTGCCTTTCAAAGAGCAATGTGCTATGAGCGCCGTTTATATAGATTTATAGTAACAATCCGGGAGATTGAGAGACGAAAAAAAACTATCTCCATTTAAGAAATTACGCTCTTGTATAGATCTCGTCAATGCGGTTTTTACGTAGTCGGACTGGAAAGCAGGCAAGATTCTGCCTTCCAGGTGACGGATCGCGACCATTTTGGCGATATCAGGCCGAAATGCCCATTTTATCTGGAGCTTGGCAGTTGATTATCAGCTCCTTCTCCTTCAAAGGTTTGCCCTTAATCCCGTTTGACTTTGTAGTCGAATTTGTACTTGATTTGCACGTATTCGGGCGAGCCCTCGGGCAGCGCCTCGAGAGGCGAGGCCGCCTTGAGAGCAGCCAGCGCCGCATCGTCCACGCTGTCGACGCCTGAGGATTCAACGACCGTCGGATCGACGATGGCTCCATCTTTCATGATCGTGAAAACGGTCACTACGCGCCTTTCTTCCATGCCTTTGGGCGGCGTCCACTTGCCTTGAATGTGGCGTTTCATTCTAGCCATGTAGCTGCCGAAGTCGACGTCGCCCACTTTGGCTTCGGCAGGCGGAGCCTCCTCTTTCTCTTCTTTTGCTTTGCCTTGAGCAATGCGGCGAGCCGGTGCAGCCGGAAGGAGGTCCGGACGTCTTGTTGAGAGCTCATCGATGGGATGCCCTATGGCCAGTTGTTTTGGTGGAGCCGAGCTTTTTACCGGCATGCCGATCTGGAGCGTGCTTAGGTCTGCATTCTCACTTGCGAGAACGAATTCCGGGTGCTGCTGCGTGTTGGTGTCGCGACTGACATTTTTTATCACGTATTCAGCAACCGTTTGCAACGGCAAGGTGCCGTTGAAAGCTTGCAGCGCCATGCCCAGATAGTGCGCAAAATAAGACTGTTTTGCGGCCATCGCATCTTGAGAGATCTCACCCGGAGAGCTCCCTGAAAATATCGTCACTCCAGTCTCTTTTGCCAGATCTTTTAGAGAGGGCATTTTTGCCGATGACTCTTTGCCTTCGGCTGAAGAGGCATCAGTTGTTCGATCGGGCGTTTGCTGTTTTGATTCCTCAAGGTAAGAGAGATCCAGGCAAGCAATTATCTGCTGCGATTGAGTTCGCTTCTTGAGGCTCGAAAGCAAATCTTTAAGCGAGATAGCGCTTCCCTGGATGTTGGAACGATCGGAATCGGCAGCGTACAACAAAATGTCCTTGCCGTCGGTCTCGTATCTTGTGCAGAAATAAAGGAAAACCAGGTCTTCGGGCAGGGCTTTCTTAAGCAACCAGTTCTCCGACAGTGATTTTTCGATGGCATCTTTCGTTGCGGACAGAGCCGCGATCGCATTAACGTGATCAGGCGCAAACCTGCCCACATCGGGGTCTTTAAGCACTGCTGCCAGCCGATTCACATTGCTTGCGGCAAAAGGCAATGCCTTGACCGATGTGTCTTTGAAACGGCCGACGCCAATCAACAATGCCCATTTCTCCCGCGTGACAAGGGGCTGAGAAGGTCCTTTCTTCGTTGCCGTGCTTGAAGCGTGAATGGACTCCTGCATCTTCAGAGCTTTTTGCTTTACCAGTCCAAGCGGACCGGCCACGCACTGACCATGGGCAAGAACGCAGGCCAGCCCTACAGATGCTGAAAGCGTCAAACACCGGGAAATAAATCGACCGGAAGAGTGCAATTGATTGTTCAAGTTTTCAACCCCGCCGCAAATTGGAATATCTGATCTCTGTCAGGCAGATGCAAATGTCTCTTCTTGTCCACTTCCGGTCTGCCATTGAAGTAACTCTTTGCCAAACGATTGGTGTTCGATTTTTCTATGTGCTCTATTAATTCTTCGTCGAGATCGTAAAGGTCGTAGGTTAATCTGTCGATGCACCGACCGATGAAGAATATCAAATCGCTTGTCTTTTGCGCGCTTACATCGGCGCACAGAAGCGAGACCGTTCGCCCCACAAGCGCTACAATCGCCTCCGTGAGTGCTGTATCTGTTGGCGGAATTGTTATCGTCTCAACCGTTTCGATGTCCACCTGGGCAAGGGCCCGACCGCCTTCACGGGTTTTCAAACGGTAGATGTGCTCCCACAGAAGTGAATTCATCAAGCCGGCGAAGAGGAAAAGCCGGCTCTTGACGTCGTCGCCGAATGCAGTTGGCACGAGGCTGAAGCTGTGTATGTTGTTGAGGTGGTAAAAGCCATTGTCATCGACGGCGGCAATCAAACGGTCGCCAGTCTGCCGCACCATTATCTTTGGATTCTCCACGATTTCTTTGTCGAAGCCTCCTTTGAACAAAAGGTCTGCTCTGACATTTATCCAGTCGCCCGACCACCTAATGGCATGAGGCGTTACCTGCGAGCCGGAGACAAGTCCTCGTTTCCAGTTGTCATCCTGTTTTTTGTCTGATATTACGGCTTGCTTGCCATACCGCGAACGAATCCCCGTATGTCCGCGCATCACCGAGACAAGGGGCGGCAGGCGATCGAGCACTTTGAGCAAATCTCTGTCTTCATCGCTGAAAACGAGGCGAAAGCGCCTTTTGTCTTTGGCGATCAGCAATGCAAGGGGCAGGGCATAGCGGATGGGGTTTTTGCTTTCACAGTAAGAAGCGAGCTCAACCATTTCTTCCCGCTCAAGGCAGCCGGCGTTAGATTCAGATCCGGCAATCATGCCCTCATCTGTGGCAGTGCGCAGTGGTTTCTTTCGGTAATGGGCCACGCACCACCTGCCGACGACGGCATCAGGGATGGTGCCGGCAGGAAGCTCATGCAAGCTGACAATTTGGGAGATTTCAATCAGCTTCGCGCGCAGTTTCTCATAATAAGTGCCTGTGAGAAAGGAATCAGGCACCAGAAGAAGAGCGTGGCCCCCGCTGGCCGCATAGCGCAAAGCTATTTCCTGAAAGATTGCATAGTAGCGAATTTTATACTCAGCGGACGCCTGATAAAACGACCTCAAATAGAGGCTGGTCGAATCGGGAAGTCGTTGTTGATTGCGGGAACCAAAGCTGACATAGGGCGGATTGGTTATTACCAGATCGAAAGCTTGCTCGCTTTCTGTCTTGAGCAGCGCTCCCTCAAGAAGGGAGTCGGAGGCTCGTATGTTTGCCCGCAATTTTTTAAGGAGCTCATTGTACACAAACATCTTGCAAACAGTCGGATCGGCTTTATTAAGGCGCTCCACTTCCGGTATCAGCTCGAGCAACAAACTCACTCTTGTCAGGCAGACGGCTCGAGGATCGATATCCAGACCATATAAAGATGAGCTTGCCACGGCCAACAACATGCGCTCTCGCCCGCCGACTCTCGAGAAGTCTTCTTCTTTCAGCGACTGGATGATGCCTGTAAGAAAGTTGCCCGTGCCGCAAGCGGGATCCAATACTTTGAAATCGATCGCATGCATGCCGTCCCTGTTTTTATCAAGTGCCTGAGCGGCAAAAGCGCCTTTAAGCCGGTTCATTAGAGCAAATGAGGCTTCGCTAAAGGCTATATCAATGCAGTATCTCACTACTGATGGTGGCGTATAAAATTGACCGACTTTTCGCCTTTTTTCTTTGTCTTTTATATCTTTTTGTGCTAATCCGCCGCTTTCCGTATCGATATACAGAGGCTGGTTGGTGATTGATTCGTAAAGACTTCCCACAAGGCCGAGATCCGCATCACAACAGGCATCGAGCGCCGAATCCGCGACATCAAGAAGAAACTCGCGACACTCACTGGAAGTCGGGCTAATAAATGGATATTCGTGAGCAATCTCGAGAAAGTTCACAAGATCTCGCCGGTTGTTGCCAACTCTCGCGCAGATAGAACATTTGCATACGGACAAACCATATTTGGTGGCTAACCAGATGCATAAGCTTTTCAGCGCATATTCGTCATATAGCTCAGAGAGCTGCTCCTCGTCCGGTATATCGCATTGGTGTCGAGGCGTATAAGGTGCGTTACGGACTGTTGCAACTGCTGCGCCATGCCGCAAGGCGGCAATCGCTTTTTTCAGATGAGCGGTGCGAAAAGAGGAAGCGAACAAATTCAACTCTCATTCTCCTTTGCCGCTCTGGATTGCCGGCGATCCGTTGCGGCGGTGCCACCACTAAAGATTATTCGGAAAACGCGCGGGGAGCAATCTGGAACAGCACGAAATTCAAATGCAAGTTGGTGCCTTTAAGCTCGCCAATTAAATAATCTACAGCTGTAGAAAAGCCTGTAGAAAACTCCGAGATGCGCGATACTCAGATGGTTTCGGACCATGGGGGCAAGCGATTGTCAGGAAGGCTGTATATCGTGGCAACGCCGATTGGCAACCTCGGCGACATCAGCAAAAGAAGCGCGGAAATTCTTGCGTCAGCCGACCTCATCCTGGCCGAAGACACCCGCGTCACCTTGAAACTGCTCAATCATCTTGGCTTGAAAAAGCGCCTTATGAGCTGCCATGAACACAACGAGGCGGAGCGCGAGCACATTCTTGAAAGGGCCAATAAGAGCAATCTGTCAGTCGCTCTCGTGTCGGATGCCGGCACGCCGCTGGTTTCGGATCCCGGCTTAAAGCTGGTCAGCAAAGCAATCGAGCTCGGACTGGATGTCGTTCCCATACCAGGGCCGAGCGCATTTTTGCTTGCCCTTATCGGCAGCGGCTTCTCGGTCGACCGATTTGTATTCGAGGGCTTCCTTCCCGATCGCCCGCGGGATGCAAAGACACGCATGGAGGAGCTCAAGGACGAAAAACGAACAATCGTCTTTTATGTGGCTCCCCATAAGCTGGAGCGCACCCTGTCAGCACTTCTCGAAACATTCGGAGATCGTCCGGCCTGCCTGGCTCGAGAATTGACGAAAATCCACGAGACTTTCATACGCAAATCACTTTCCGAGCTTAAGCGCGAAATTGCTTCAAGTCCATTGAAGGGAGAATGCGTGCTTGTTGTAAGGGGAGCCGTCGCCCCCGAAAAACCCCCGCTTTGCGACGTGGATCAAAAAGAACTCCATGCCTATATAAAGGAAAAGTCGAAAAGCGGTGTCAAACCATCCGCTTTGGCTTCCGACGCAGCGAAGAAATTCGGCATGCGACGAAGCGAAGTGTATAAACTTGTTGTTGACTTCCTCAACAATTGATGGCTGAGCCATTCAACTGATTGGCTTCAAGACCATGGACAATGCTATGCTGTTTGAGCTTTCAGCCTGACGACACAAAAGCAAAACCTCAAAAATTGTACGCCCTCTAACGGATAGCCCCGGTGTTCCAGAAAGGCAAAGTCTATAAAGTAAAGGTTGAGCCTGCTCCGGGCCAGATTGGATTTGGACGGGCGACAATCGTGAAAAGGGTGGGCGAGAAAATCTGCATCCAGCTGAAAACCAGCCGCGACGACAACAAGGTGTTAGGCAAGGGTA
>DATNRC010000067.1:0-3588 GCA_036703705.1 Candidatus Obscuribacterales bacterium | reverse complement strand
GCGGAATACACAGTCCGTATCGGGATTTGAGAAAAAATCGCACAAATTCTTATGCTGTGAGCGAATAATGCTCGCGTACGGTCAGCTCGGAGACATCTTGTTTCTCCAACTCATCACAATGCGCACATTCAATTTCACATTCTTCACCGGATTCGCCAGCGTCCTTCATCGCTTCCAGCGTTTTGACCAGTTCGGACCAGTGCACCTGATAAATGCGATCGTCAATGCTTACGCTTTGCGGTAGAGACGGTTCAACCCCACAGTGGATGAACGTCATCGTCACCTTCTCGAATTGCCAGCGCAGTTTTAGCTTCTCAGCCAGATGCCTTTTGATAAGCACTTCCGGTGAAGGCCACGCCGGGTCGAAGTGAGGCAGCGGACGAATTTGGAAATCAACTAACTCCAGACGCTTCTCATCCGGGTACCAGAGCACGAGGTCGATAGTATCTTCAACATAAACCCTTAAATGCGGCACTCTCGCCCTTACTCTCAGGGCCACCGCAGCCAATTGTGCTTTTTCCGGCTTGTATGGCTTCTCTACATATCGTGTCAGCGTCTTGAGCGCGAAAAGAAAGGCACGCGTCGCTCTGTCCTTGTCGTCTACGTAGTCACCGAGCTTGGCCGTAGGCCAGTTTTGCCCCATGAACTTCTGCACCTGATTTGTTGTGGTCAGCTTCCCTCGGTTGATTTCAGCAAGACCCCTCAGAATGAATCTCTTGCATATACTCTTAAGCCGCGCTTTCACGCTGCCGTCCCTGTATTGCAAGGAAGCTAAGCGATAGGCTCGCTTACACGTGCGGAACGTCTCAACCATGGAAGAGGTAAACAAAGTCCTGTGCATCGCGCACCCCCATCTCCAGATACCCTACTTTTGTATGTCATACTAATATATAGTATGACAACTCAAGAAGTCAAATGAAAAAGATCACTTGACTTGCAGTTTTTCTACACTCTTATCTTTCCCCATGAGGAGCCTTCAAAACCAGCATGACAAGCAGTTTTTCGGGCACCCTCCCGGATAGACAAACGTATAATCTCCGCATATCCAATATTTGCAAACCGATACCACCCCAGGCGACACATGCTGGCTCAACAGCTATGCGTAGGGCTCTGACCAAACCAAGCGGCGAATTTTATGGAATATAGATCTATCTATATGTGTTGTCCTTACATATGCGTGCACAGAAAAAATTTTCGTGCCTGCAAAAATCGCTACAAGAGCCATCGCACGGTATTTAGATCTGAATTCAGGAGATAGAATTATCAATTGTGCATTGAACTATGTTCGGTCTTTTTCCGTATTTAATTGCGGAGGGAGAATTTCGATGCGCATCACGTGTCAAAGGAAGGACTGAGTTGTACGTAAGCCGCGAAGCTAGCCGCATACAGCCGGTAGTCACCGTTTCGGAGCTGACGAGCGCCATACGAGATTTGCTCGAGGAAGCTTTCACGCCCGTCGCGGTTGTCGGCGAAGTCAGCAACGCCAAACTTTATCCTTCCGGGCACTGGTATTTTTCTCTAAAGGATCAGGATGCCACTCTCTCGTGTGTTTGCTTCAAGACGGCCAACGCCTCGATCAAATTCAAAATCGAAGATGGGCTGATGGTCGTAGCTCGCGGACGATTGAGCGTCTATCCGCCGCGCGGCTCATATCAAATGGTTGTCACGACGCTGGAGCCTGTCGGAGTCGGTGAGTGGCAATTGGCTTTCGACCAGCTCCGCAGCAAATTGGAGCAAGAAGGACTTCTCTCTGCCGAGCGCAAACGTCCGATACCAATTCTGCCGCGCAAGATTGGCATAGCAACAAGCACAGCTGGTGCCGCTCTGCGCGATATGCTGCACACTCTCAACCGGCGCAATCGCAGCGTGCACGTCATAATCTCCCCGTGCAAAGTGCAAGGGGATGGCAGCCCGGATGAGATTGCACGAGCTATTAACTATCTGGAGTCCGATCCCTACATTGATGTCATACTGGTGGCCCGCGGCGGCGGATCGATTGAAGACCTATGGGCATTCAACACCGAGACCGTGGCGCGAGCCGTTGCCTCTTGCCGCGTGCCGATCATCTCCGGTGTCGGTCACGAGACTGATGTGACGATTTGCGATCTGGTCGCTGATGTGCGCGCCCCTACGCCAACAGCAGCGGCAGAGCTGGTGGCACGCGGAAGTGCTGAGCTTTTGGAGAAATGGAGCAATCTCAATAAGAGACTGAATTACATCATCAACGATCGACTGATCAATGCACGCCGTCGCGTCGAACGAATGAGCCCCTTCAATGCGCTCATTCGCCAGCAGGAGCGGCTCAAACAATTGCATTTGAAAGTGCAGCTGTCCCGCAGTCACTTGCTCAAGAAGATGAGCGCCAGGCTCACCGATGCACGTCATCGCTGGGAGCAATCGACAGAGAAACTGCAGGCGCTCGGGCCGAAAAATGTTCTCAGCCGCGGTTTCGCCATCATACGGAAATGCGACTCCACCATCATTCGTTCATTTGACGAAGTTTCCTCAGGGGAAACTTTAGAAGCGCTCTTGCATTCAGGGAAACTGGTGCTGAAAGTCGAGTCGGCACAAGCGGAATGGTCCGATACCTTACTCAACCAGGAGGTGACAAACAATGGCTCAACAGGTTGACTTTGAATCTTCACTCAACGAGCTGGAGAAAGTAGTTGCTGAGCTCGACGGAGAGATCAAGCTGGAACGCGCTCTCATGCTGTTTGAACGGGGCATGCTTCTGAGCCAGGAATTAGAGACCTTCCTCAAAGTAGCGGAGCAGAAGGTGGAAGTGCTGCGCAGACAGGCAGACGGAAGCATTACGAAAGAACCGTTTGAAGCGGCAGATATCGACACAGCCAGCGAGGAGTAACCGAGGACGAACATACATCCGTCGAGCAACTGCCATCTTTGGCGCTATGCGTTTGCCTGCTCTAACGCACAAAGCCGCCACTCGGGTCAAAACTGCATTAAAGTCAAGCCGCCGGTTAAAGTTCGCGAAGCGGTGCCCTGTGGCGCAGCACAAAGCATGGCAATTTCCATAACCAATCAAATCCCGCATTATATGCTGCTCAAGATACGAAAATCGCTGTGACTTCTTTGCGACACAATCCCGAAAACCCTTGTCTGATGCGGGTCTCCCCCCACAGGGGGATTCTTGACACTGTGCGAGGAGGCGGTTAAGCTGATTGATAGGAGCTTAACTCTGTCTAAGAAAAGTCCCCTTTGCGGGGGATTTAGACAAAGAGAGCCCAGCCAAAAGGCTACGGACCATCCGGAAATCTCCAGTCTGATATGCCTTTTTCCCCACCCTGACTTCCTGTACTACGAATAGGTGATGACAATGTTTAGAGTCAAAAGGGAATTTGCAGGAGGCTGGCTCGCCGCAAGACGCCCTCGTGGAAACATGATCGTCATGATCACTGCCCTCACAGCGGGCGTGGTCATAGCGCTTCTCTTCTTTGCCCTCGCTTACACCAGGATGCTGGGTGGCAATCAGGAGCAGAGGACGGCTATTGAAGCAGCTGCGCTCGCGGCGGCAAAAGACCTCAGCAGAATTGTTATTGAAGATCCAAACTTCGGCTGGATTGGGCTGTC